>SVJY01000033.1 GCA_015068765.1 Oscillospiraceae bacterium | reverse complement strand
TGAGGCAAACTATGCAGCAAGCAAAGCAGATTTTATCAATAAGTTTCAGATAGCACTGAAAGAATGTTATGAAAGCGATTATTGGCTAGGGTTGTTTAAAGAAACAAAAATGATAACCGAAACGGAATATGCTGATATGTTCGATAAATGCAGTAAAATTCGAAAACTTCTTATTGCTTCAATAAATACAGCTAAAGGAAATTAATCAGCCTGGTTTGGCAGGCATGCATGAGGATGCAATAAGCCAATTAAAAACAAGAAGGAATACATTCTGAAAAAGAGGGAGAAACCTATGTTAGAACTTAACAAAAAGTGCAAGCAACTAAAGACCATAGCATTTATTTCTATTATGCTTAAAGTAATGGCGGTAATTTTTTCGCTTTTTGCTAAAGTGAAATTTTCGGATGGTTGGATTGTTGTTATAGATTTGGTGGTTTATATTGCCGTATTTTTGATAATCGCAAAAAAGGCGACACAAATTTGTCTGTCCAATCAATACAAATGGTTGCTTTTTCCGGCATTATACTTAATATGGCAGCAATCTATAGGCGTATACGAGACAGTGATTTATATAAGTTTTTGGGGAATGGAAGATGTCAGCGGAAACCTTGGCAGGATTGTTTTGGCTTGTGCACCAGAGATTTGTATAATCGGCTTATTAATAGCCGCCGGGTACCTGGTCCTGTTTAAAAGGAAAAAAACACTTGCGCCATTGGTTTTATTATACGTTTCCGCGATCATTCAGGTTGTTGATAAGGTGACGCCACACATTTACAATACACTGGAAGAAATAGGCTCCACGATTTTTGATTTGTTTATGAGTCTTTATTTAATTATAAACAATATAGCTATTTTATCGACGTTCTTCGTTCTTATATTCTTCGTGTCAACGATTAATGCAAACGAACCCGGACAGGTAGAAACAGCGATCTTGCGAAAACAAAAATACAACAGTGCAGCTAAAAAAGGCCTGGGGATGAAGTGGTATAAATACAATATATATTTCAGACTGTTTTTGGCCATAATTACGCTTGTAGCTGATATAGGAAATGTTCAAATGATGTATGGGGATTTTTGGGGAATTAGTGGGAAAATAGATACATATCTTTGGTTTACAATCGTATTTGATGTGGGTTTAATTGTAGGCACAATATTAACAAGGAACTGGCTTGCGCATTTTAATGAAAAGGGAATAAAGTTTTATTTTATCACGCAATATGTAAGCCAAATTGTTTTATTTATGGCCACCCTTCTTCTTTTAGGATTTAGCGAAGATAGTTTTCCGCAAACGCTGGGCAGAATGATCGGCTATGGGGTCTTCTTTGTATTAGAATATAGATATTGGAAAAAACGAAGTTTTCTTTTTGTTACTTCCGGTCAGAGTACCTATATGTATAGTGATGGAAGCAATAGTACACAAATCAAAACACCTAATAATAGTTTTACAATATGTGTGTATGACACCATAACTAAAAATATCAGGAAGGAAGAAAGAATCGTAGATACAGCTAAATTCCCTCCGGAAAAATTTGCCGTTGACGGAACATATTATGCGGTCGAAAAAATGAACAGTGACAAAAAGGTGAGAGTTTATTGTTCAAAATCCAGTTGGCAAAGTCAAGTTGATAATCAGAATATCGATAAGAGTAAAATTAAGTTTTGTAGAAAATGTGGATTTAAACTACTTGATAATAGCGAGTTTTGCAGTCAATGTGGCACAAAAATTGTTTAAATGTGGAGATGAAGCAGAATGAAGTGTTATAATTGTGGTCAGCTTTTGCCAGAGGATAGTGAGTTTTGTCAATATTGTGGGACGAAAATAGAGCAGATAGACAATGTTTTCACAAGCATTGAAGAGGAAGAAAAACACATACGAGATGACGATAAACAAGTTAATATTTTGTTATCTGGAGATAGTGTTGATAATGTCGAGTCTAAAAAAACGATGAACGGTAGAAAGAAAATGTTTTGTAGTTTTTGCGGTAGCACTATTAACCAAGAAACAAGAAAATGTTCTGGCTGCGGAAAACAGTATTTCAAAGGAATAAAATTAAAGCCTCTGTTAAACTGCATTTTTTGTGTAATACTATTCGTTTCTTTGTGCTTCAATATAATGCAACATATAAGGTATGTTGATCTTATAGAGAAAAGGTGTGCCATCCCGGGTTGTAACAGGATTCCGCAGAAAAACAGTTTTTATTGTTTTAGCCATGAATGTGCGGATGTAGTTTGCCACGAACAAAGGGCGAATGCTTTTAGCAGTTATTGTGTCAAGCACAAATGTACAGAAACAAACTGTAATTCTTCACGAGCTATAGACAGTACAAATTGTTACAGACACAGATAATGGAAGCGTAGTTTGCAGGTTTTGACACTTACATATATAGAATCCGGTATTACTGCGGTTTATACTATTAACAAACTTCTAAAAAGCGTTGAAGGGAGTAAACATATGTATCAAGACCCTTTTAAAGAATATATAAAGCAATCCGAACCAAATAAAAGGGACAAAGGATATGCGTGGAGTACAGCAATAGGGCTTCAAGCGGTTGACGGCCTCAAGCCATCAGAGCATCTTGTGAATACGGCCATCGAGAATATTGAAGGCCATATCACGATGGAAGATGCCGAAAAACGAATAAACAGCTATTATGAAACAACTACAAAAAGAGAAGAGGATGACAGAACGGAAGAAGCGGATAAGGTTTCGGTTCGAATCGCTTCGATTCTTTCTGAAAAAGCCTTTACATTTTCACCAAGTGAATATATAGGAATACATAAAAAACTCTTTTTGGGGATTTATAAGCATGCAGGGAAAATAAGAGATGTAAATATTACAAAAAAGGAATGGGTGCTTGACGGAGAAACTGTACTTTACGGTAATGCGGCAGAACTCTGGCAAACGCTTGAATATGACTTTGAACAAGAAAAGAAATTTAGCTACAAAGGTCTTTCGCAGGATGAGATAATTGCGCATTTGGCATATTTTATAGCAAGACTTTGGCAAATACACATCTTCGGAGAGGGAAATACAAGAACAACAGCGGTTTTCTTTATTAAGTATTTGCGGTCATTAGGATATGATGCAACAAACGACATATTTGCTGAAAACGCCTGGTATTTTAGAAATGCGCTTGTAAGAGCAAACTACACGAACCTCAAAAAGAATGTTCACGAAACAACAATTTATCTTGAGAAGTTTATCAGAAATCTGCTTTTGGGAGAGACAAATGAACTGAAAAACCGATATTTGCATATTCATGGTCCGTTTAAAGAAAACGTCGGTGTAAACGCAGAAAATGTCGGTGCAAAAAAAGAAAGCGTCGGTGTAAACTGCAATAAAACACAGATAAAGATTGTTGAACTCACGAAAAATAACCCTAACATAACAATTGAGGAGATGGCTAAATGTGCAGGTGTTGAAACGAGAACAATCGAAAGAAATATTAAGACGCTAAAAGAAAAAGGGATTATTGAAAGAGTTGGTGCTGATAAAAACGGGTATTGGGTTGTAAAAGACTAATCATGCATACATTCCGAATGTGGGTGATAAACGAAAATGGAAACACAGCAGTACAGGAGTAAAGTATGAAGAATTTAAATCTTGTCACCATCGGCGGCGGAACAGGGATGTCCACCATGCTCCGAGGCCTGAAGAATTACACGAGAAACATAACGGCAATCGTCACCATGGCAGATGACGGCGGCGGCAGCGGAAAGCTACGGGAAGACCTGGGCGTTCTGCCGCCGGGGGATGTCCGTAACTGCCTTGTCGCCCTTGCCACGGCAGAGCCCATGATGGAAGAGCTTTTCCGCTATCGGTTCCCCTGCGGCGTTCTCCGCGGACAGAGCGTAGGCAACCTGATTATTGCCGCCATGGACGGTATATACGGCAGCTTCGAGGAAGCCATACGGAATGTGAGCAAGGTTCTGGCGATTTCCGGCCGCGTGTTGCCGGTCACCACGGAGAATATACATATCCGTGCCACCCTTTCCGACGGGGCAGAGATCTTAGGCGAATCCCGCATCGGCAAGGCAAAAATGGCACATGACTGTAGAATTTCCAAAATCCGGCTTGTACCGGAGACGGCAAGACCGGCAAATGATGTCCTGGAGAGCATCGGGACGGCAGATGCCATCCTTCTCGGTCCGGGCAGTCTTTACACCAGCATCATACCAAACCTTTTGGTGGAAGGCGTGACGGATGCCCTTCGGAAGACCGATGCCCCGAAAATTTATGTCTGTAATGTGATGGGGCAGCCGGGGGAAACGGAGGGCTATACGGCGTTTGACCATGTCCGAGCCATTTGGGAGCATGGGGGCGAAGGGTGTATCGACTACTGCGTTGTCAATACGGAAGCGGTGGCACCCGAGGTACGTGCCCGGTATGCGGCGGACGGCGTCGGCCCCGTTATGATTGATGAAGACCGCTTTAGGGAAGCCGACATCCGGCTGATTGGAGCACCGCTTCTCTCAAATGGCGGACAGCTTGCCCGGCATAATGCCGCCCGTCTTTCTGCCTGTATTATGGATTTCCTAAAAAACGCACTGAAGACAAAAACCTATATTCCCGGCAAAAAATGAAATAGGGGTTGATTTTGGGGAATAAATTTGTTATAATGAATGCAACAAAGTAGAGTGCAAGGAATTGCACTAAAGTGCATTATAAAGGCAATTCAATTCATGAAAAACAGAGGAAGTAAACCATGAAAAAACTGATTTGTATCCTGCTGTGTCTTGTATGTCTGGCAGGCTGTACGAAAACGAAAGAGGAAAATAGCCCTGCCGCACCCGGTGGTGCGGCGGTGGATGTGCCGTATAAAATTGCCGTGATAACCGGCAACGCCGTATACAGCGAAGCTGTGTTTGAAGCAAACCGCCAGGCGGCGGCAGACCCTTGTGTGGTAGCCGGTACGTTTCCGGACGATATGTCGGCGGAAAATACCGTGTCCATATGCATGGGCTATGCCGAGGACCCGCTGGTGAAGGCAATCGTTTTTGTCCGTGCCGTTGCCGGCATTGACGAAGCGGTAAGACGGGTCAAGGAGGTCCGGCCGGACATTTTGTTCATTGCCGGGGCTGACACCGAGGATGCAGGCTTTGTCGCCCAGACGGCGGACCTCGTCATGGCACAGGATATGTATACCATGGGAACGGAGGTTGTAAACGAAGCCTACCGCATGGGTGCGAAAACCTTTATCCACTACACCTTTGCCCGGCATCTTTTAAGCGAGCCGGTGCTCCGCCGCCGGGAAGAAATGGTCAAGCGGTGCGACGAGCTGGGTATCCGGTTTATTGATGTGACGTCCCCCGACCCCCATACCGCAGAGGGCGGCGGTGGGGAATCCCGTCTTTTCGTGGAAGAGGACGTTTCCACGCAGGTGGGGGATTACGGTGCCAATACCGCCTTTTTCTCCACGGACTGCACCATTCATACGTATTTGATTAAAGCCGTTTTGGAAAACGGTGCCATATATCCCCAGCAGTGCTGTCCCAATCCCTTCCACGGCTACACCGCCCATTTCGGGATTGACGCCGGCGAATATGATGACCCCGATGGCGTTCTCCGGGAGATTTCCCGGCAGATTGCCGCCTACGGAAACACGGGACGCATGGCCACCTGGCCCCTCTCCCCGGATATCCTCATGGTAAAGGTAGGGGTGGAATATGCCAGAGCCTACTGCGAGGGACAGGTGGAGATCGAACTGGATCGGGAAAAGGCAGACAGTCTTTTTGAAACACTTTCGGACGGCCGGGCTTCGGTGAAAGCAATGGGCCATGCCCCCAACTGTCTCCTGTTTGTGTGCGAGTATTATATGCTATGAGTATGTTTATCAAAAAAGAATCGGGCGGCGTGCCCTATTATGCCCCGTTTACGGAGATAGGCTTTTGCTCTGCCGGTATTACCACCCGTGCGGGTGGGGTATCGGAAGGGCATTTTGCATCTTTGAATCTGGGACTTCGGACGAACGATACAAGGGAGAATTTAGAAGAAAACGTGCGGCGGCTTTGCACCGCTTTTGCGGCGGAGCCGGCACAGGTGGTCGCCACAAGACAGGAGCATGAGGCGACCGTCCGCCGCGTAGGGCGTGCCGATGCCGGCATCGGAATTATCCGTCCCCCGTTTTCCGAAGGGGTGGACGGCCTGATAACGGATGAACCGGAAATGCCTCTCCTCGCCTTTTTTGCCGACTGCGTGCCGGTGCTCTTTTGTGACCCGGAAACGAAGGCCGTAGGCGTATGCCACAGCGGCTGGCGTGGCACGGTGCAGAAAATTGCCGCCGTCACCGTACGGGAAATGGAAAAGGCATTCGGAAGCCGACCGAAGAACATTCGTGCGGCAATCGGTCCCCATATCGGGCCCTGCTGTTTTATGGTGGACGCACCGGTATATGAAGCGTTTTCAGAAGCCTTTCCGGCACAGGGCGGCTTTGCCCGTCCGGAGGGGGAGAAATATTATATCGACCTTTCTGCGGCAGTGGAGCATACGCTCCGGGAGGCAGGCATAGAGGAAATTACCAATATGCACACCTGCACCGCCTGCCGGTGGGAGACCTTTTTCTCGCACCGGAGAACCGGCGGGAAGCGTGGCTGCTTCGCCGCAATAATCAAAAGGAGAAAAGTATGAAAAAAGTCCTTTCTGTTGCACTGATACTGGTGATGTGCCTCGGCGGCTGCAAGCGAACGGCAGGCCCTTTGGAGGAGACGCCCCGGCTGACCGGCGACTTTACCCTCGCCATGCATATGCCCGAAAGCCTCGACCCGCTTCGGGCAACCCAGAAATCCGGTGTGCTTGTCTTTGACCTTGTCTATGACAGCCTTGTCTATGTAGACCGGGAAATGCGTCCCGTGCCGTATCTTGCGGAAAGCTGTACCGTTTCCGAGGACGGCATGACCATTTCCTTCACGCTGCATAACGGGATTTTGTGGCATGACGGTGCGGCGTTTACCGCCACGGACGTGGAGCATACGGTGGGCAGAATCCGTGCCCTCGGGGCGGACTCCATTTACTATGACCGTCTCCGGTACATCGACGCGGTCCGTGTGCAGGATATGCTCCACTTCGATATCACCCTCACCGAGCCCCACATAACGGTTTTAAATCTCCTGGACTTCCCCATTGTGCCCAGTCACCGCTCGGATTTGGACACCACCATGGTGGGCACGGGGCAGTACAGGCTGGATACCTATACGCCGCAAAAAAGCATGACGCTTAAGAAAAATGAGAATTGGACGCTTTCCGAGCCGCCTGCCATGGAAACGGTGCACGTCAAGATGCTGGAACGGTCCGCAGACGTGGCGAATATGGTCAAAATCGGCGAGGTGACGGCGGTGGCAACGTCCATGGAATCCGTGGGCGGTCTCGGCATTGGTGACAACATGGAAATTACCCATTATCCCACGCTGGAGTATGTGTTTTTAGGCTTTAATCTGGCAACGACATGCCTGTCGCCGTATCGGGTACGGTATGCGGTTTCCGGAGCAATCGACCGGGCAAAAATCATTGAAGATGTCTTCCTTGGCTACGGCAATGCGGCGACGGTGCCCGTGCCGCCCACGTCTTATATGTATGTGGGGACGGAAACGGACAAAACCGCCAGAGATACGGCCGGTGCCCTGGCTCTTTTGTACGAGGAGGGCTATAATCTGGTGGACGGAGCGATGCAAAAAGAGCAGGAGGACGGCGATATACAGACGCTTTCCCTATCCCTTCTGGTAAACGAAGAAAACGAAAGAAGGAAAAAGCTTGCGGATATAATCCGGGAAAACCTTGCGGAAATCGGCATCACGGTTTTGGTGGAGGCGGTGCCCTTTGCTACGTATACGGCACGGCTTGCCGACGGGGATTTTGATATGTATATCGGCGGCTGTACCTTTTCGGCAGACCTTTCGTATGATTTCCTTCTGGGCGAAGCACCGGTTGCAAAAAACGGCTACACCTCGCCGGAAATGGAGCTGGCACTCGATACCCTTGATCCCCAACGGACAGACGATACAATCCGAGCGGCATACGGCCGCTTTCAGGAGGTTTTCCTCCGGGATATGCCCCTTACCGGCATCTGCTTTTTAGACGGCGCACTGGTGCACACATCGGCATTGAAGGGGCTTGACAATCTGGCGGCATCCAAGCTGTACAGAAATATAGGAAAGTGGTACTTACAATAAAAGAGGAGGAATGGTTTTGAAAAACGTATTCAGACCGGCAGATATCCTTCTGCCGAAAAATGCAAACTGGGAAAAATGGAGTGTGGTGGCGTGTGACCAGTACACCTCCGAGCCGGAATACTGGGAAGCGGTGGAGGCCCTTGTAGGTGACGAGCCTTCCACACTGCGGCTGACCTTGCCGGAAATCTATCTGGAGAATGCGGATGCCCCTACGCGCATTGCCAAAATCGGCGAAGCGATGCAAAGCTACGCACCAAAGATGGAAAAGCTGGAAAACACCTTTGTTTACGTGGAACGCACCCTAAAGGACGGACGGGTTCGCCGGGGTATTGTGGGCATGGTGGATTTAGAGGCATATAACTATGAAAAGGGGTCGAAATCCCCCATCCGTGCCACGGAAGGAACGGTGGTAGAACGGATTCCTCCGCGGCTGAAGGTGCGGGAGGGGGCGACCATGGAATTGCCCCACGTTATGATTTTGATTGACGACCGGGACCAAACGGTCATCGAGCCGCTTGCGGAGAAAAAGGGCGAAAAGCTCTATGATTTTAATCTGATGATGGAGGGCGGCCACATTGCCGGCTGGCGTGTGGGAGAAGACGAGGCAGAACGAGTACAAACGGCGATTGCCGGTCTTGCCGAGGCGTTTACGGCCCGGACAGGGGAAGAAAACCCCTTCGTCTTTGCCATGGGCGACGGGAACCATTCTCTGGCAACCGCCAAGGCATATTATGAAAATATTAAGAAAAGCTTGTCCGAAGCGGAAGCGGCGGTACACCCGGCACGGTATGCACTGGCAGAAATTGTCAACCTGCACGACGAGGCATTGGTCTTCGAGCCCATTCACCGGGTAGTCTTCGGCGTAGACCCGGAAAAGCTTCTCCGGGATTTCGCCGCCTTCTGCAAGGAAAACGAAGGGGACAATGCACCGCAGGAAATCCCCTATTTCTACGAAGGCGGACAGGGCGTACTGAAAATAGAGAAGCCGGTTTCTCCTCTCAGCGTCGGCACACTCCAGCGGTTTTTGGACGAAAAGGGAATCAAGACCGACTATATCCACGGTGCAGACGTGACAAAGCGACTGGGACAGGAGCCGGGCAACATGGGCTTTCTCTTGCCGCCGATGGATAAAAATGCCCTCTTTGATACGGTAGAGGCGGACGGCGTTCTCCCCCGGAAAACCTTCTCCATGGGCGAGGCCTGTGAAAAGCGGTTTTATCTGGAGGCAAGAAAAATTACAAAATAGGCGAAGGGTTCTTTTATGTCATTTGCATCAGAAATCAAAAGCGAGCTGTTACGCATTGAAATGAAAAATAAATGCTGCAGCCGGGCGGAGCTTTGCGGACTTGTAAGCTTCGGCGGTGCAGTGCTTCCCGGCGGCAAGCTGCGTATTTCCACGGAAAATGCGGCAACGGCACGGCGGTGCTTTTCGCTGATTCGGGATTGCTTCGGCATTTCCGGCGAAATCATTACAAACCACAGCCGGGCAGGCAAGGGCGGCAACGCCTACGCCATCAGCGTGGATACAAGCGGTGATGCCCTGCGGATTTTATCGGGGCTGGGCTTTCTCCAAAAGCATACGGTCTCCTTCCGGGTGCAGGAAGCACTTTTAGAAAATCCCTGCTGTCGCCGTGCATTTTTGCGGGGGGCGTTCCTCGGTGGCGGTTCGGTGGCAAATCCGGAGAAGGAGTATCATCTGGAGCTGAGCACACCGCGGAAAGCACTGGCAGAGGATACGGTGCAGGTTTTTTCCGCCTTCGGACTGACGGCCCGCATGGTACAGCGGAAAAAAGCACAGGTGATATATTTTAAGAGCAGTACGGAAATCGGTGACGTACTGAATATTATCGGGGCACATACCGCCTATATGGAGCTAATGAATGTGCGGATTTTAAAGGAGACCCGGAATAAGGTCAACCGGCAGGTCAACTGCGAAACGGCGAACCTGGATAAAGCACTGGAGGCCGCCCGGAGCCAGGTGGAGGCAATCCGCCTCCTGGAAAAAAGAGGACGGCTTGCGGCACTTTCGCCGGGGCTTCGGGAAGCGGCAGAGCTTCGCCTTGCCTATCCGGAGGCACCACTCTCCGAATTGGGGGATATGCTGCACATCAGTAAATCCGGCATCAATCACAGGATGCGAAAAATAATGGCACTGGCAGGGGAATGTAAAAAATGTCCAGAACGCAAAAAAGAATAGGGATAAAACAACAAGGGGATTTCGTGTTTTCTGCAAGGAACACGGGTGGGAAAACCCAAAGGGTTTTCCTTTGGAACGAGATTCTTTTTTGCTATGAACGAAATAAGCCTCTCGGCGTACCAACGTACGCCGTCGGGTACCAAAGCCAGGGAAATCCCTGGCTTTGCTTATTTGGAGCCTTTAGGCGTGGAAATAAACCCCCGGTTCTTGATGCGACCCCAAAAAGTTAGACTTTTTATAGCGTAGTAGTTTTAATGACTGCTACGCTATTTTTATGCAGCCAAGGGGTTAAGCCTGTAAAAACCCCTTCTAGGGGTGGTGCAAGCCACCAGTTTACGGGTGGTCTTGACTACATCTTCTTTATTGGGATTCGATAATATGAATATTTGCCGCATCAATTCCCGTATGGGTGGTAATCACATCCACTATGCTTGCCACATCTGCACTGCTCAGCGCTTGTGCCTTAATAATTGCCGTCACCTTCCCCTCGGAAATATAGACCACGGCATCCGCAAAGCCCTTGGCACAAATCATGGATTCGATTGAGCCCTCCGTTTCCGTCAGCCGTGTCAGCTCCACGACCTCCGCCTCTGCCGCCGCCCGTCCCGTTTCGCTGGTGGCGGCATCTCTGGCAATACTCTGGAGCGATGCTACGCTCTGGGAACGGTCAATTTCACGCTCCAGCCGGGCTTCGCTGAAGAAATCCGTCTCGCCGCCCATATCACTGCTGACGAGCTTAACCTCGCCCAGGTTCTCTACGCCGGCAGGCTCGCTGTCTCCGTAGGAGAAATTCAGATACCCGGCCACCGCCACCAATGCGGCAATTCCTACGAGCAGAATTTGTTTCCGTTTTACTACAATCAACTTCATCTTCCTTTCTTTTATTTTGCGGGAAATACGGCAATGCTATGGGGTGCCGCACCTGTCAGTGCCTGCACGGCAGACAGGATATTCGACCGCACGCCGGCATTTTCTGCACCGCCTGCCACCACCACAACCCCACGGACCCGAGGCATGATTTCTTTCGCCGTCACCAGTGTTTCGCTGTTGCCGGAGCCTAAGGTCACCACGGTTTGGCTGTCGCCGTTTATATCCCGGGCAGGGACGGTTTCTGTGCCCGATTCATAGGTGACAGCAACGCGAACGCCGTCCACCCCTCGGATGCCGGAGAGAATGGTCTCCAGCGTTTCCGAAAGAGGTGGCGATAAAGGCACGGTGGGGGCAGAGGTCACCGTTTCCTTCTTTTCCGGGGCACAGCCCCAGAAGGCCAGTAAAAGTATACAGATACTTACTATGATATACAGAAGGGAAATATTCCTTTTTTTGGACAAAAAGTTTTGTAATTTATCGGATTTCAACACGGCTTCTCCCCACCTCCAGTTCTGCTGTTATATAGTGCATGACGGCACCGGAAACGTTGCCCTCTAAAAGGATACGCTCCACCGAAAAGCCGTCGCCAAGCACAACGGTTGCCTGCACGTCTCCTCTTGCCATAATTTCCGCTTCAATTCTTTTTTTATACTCCGCCTCCACCGAGCGGACATAGGTGTCGCTTTCCAGAACGCTTTCCACGGCAGGCAAAAGGCTGTCTGCCCCTATATCCTTTTGAAAAAGGGCGGCGGCAGGCACTAAAATTGCCGCCGTGACCGCAAGACCCATCACCGGAGCGGCGAAGCGACGTACCCGTCCGTCGGGAAGGAAAAAGTGGCAAAGTGCCGTAAACAGCGAAATGCCCAGCACACGGAGAATGTATGCCCTCACCGTAGCATCGCCCCCATATCGGAAATCCGGGTCAGCATACCCACAAGCAGCATGGACAGGACCCCTGCCGCCGCTGTCATACCGGCGAGGGTGGAGAGGGTATCTGCCATATCGGTCATGGCAGCGGAAATTCGCTTGTCTGCTCCCACCTCTGCCACGGCGGCAGACAGCCGGTACAAAAGGGCGGAGACTGCCGTTTTGATTACGGGATAGAGGGTCAGAAGGAGAAGAAGCAGCATTCCGGCCGCCCCTGCCGCATTTTTCACGGCCAGGGCACTGAAGCTGACCGCTTCCACGGATTCGGACAGGATACCGCCCAGTACGGGCACGAGGCTGGAGGCGGCGTATTTCATACCCTTTGCCGTAACGCCGTCCAGCGTCCCGGCGGCATAGCCCGTGATGCTGAGAACGGCAGAAAACAGCGTGAGACTGCCGCACACAATCCAGAGTGCCGCCCGACGGATAACGGTGGAAAGCGTGCGGAGCGGTGCGTAGGCAGAAAGATTCCCCACCACGGAGAGGGCGAGGGAAATGTAGATTGCCGGAATCCCCACCCGACTGATGAGCAGGGATGCCGCCGTAGCGGCAGACAGGAGTGCAGGGCTGGTTGCCGCCGCAGAGACACTGCCGGAGGAGACAGACAAGACTGCCAATAGGGGCATGGCGGTACCGGTGAAGGTTGCCATATCCTCAGCGGCACGCCTTGCAAGGGAAGCCGCATCATAAACGGCGGCGGTCGCAAGCCCGATCACGGTGGCGTAGGCAAGGAAAAAACCCACCTCACCCACGCCCTTTCCGTCTCCCAGCCGTCCTAAAAGACCGCACAGCACCGACAGGGCGGCAATGGTAAGCGGTACGGAGAGGGCAGACCGGGTCTCTCCGTAGAGAAAACGGACAAAGCCCTGCCAGAGCGTGGAAAGAAAGCCGGCATCCGTCCCTTTGGCAAGTGCCTGTGCCGCCTCCCGGAAGCTGAACCCCGGCAAAAGGGCCTCCACTGCCGCCTGTCCCTCTCCGCTGATGCCGTCTGCCGCATCATACACCGGCTCGGCACGGACAGGAAGAGAAAAACTATGTAGAATAAGGAGAAGAGCAAGTATTTTTTTCATAGAAATCCTTTCCAGGCTACGGCAAAACCGCAATAACCGTTTCAAACAGGGAAGAGATTACCGGGGCGGACAGGCCGAGGATAATCAGCTTCCCCGCAATTTCCAGATTGGTGGCAAGGGCACTTTCTCCGGCGTCTCGGCACAGTGCCGCCGCACATTCCGTAACAAAGGTCACCAAAACGACCCGGATTAAAGCACCGATATAGGCGGTATCCAGCCCTGTTTTGCTTGCAAATTCGCCGGCAAAGGCGAATAAATCCCGTAGGTATGGCACTGTCCGGAATAAAAGCAGACAGCCGCCGGCAAGACTTACGGGAATGGCCAGTGCACTCTTATGCTGTTTTAGCAAAACGGATAAAAGTGCCGCCGTGATGCCAATGGCACAAAGCCGCAGAATTTCCAAAAAACCGGCCTCCTACAATCCAAAGATGCTTTTTATTGTTTCAAACAGGGTGCTGATTTCCTGTACAAGAATCATAAGCACTACAATAAGCCCTGCCAGTGTTGTCAGCATGGCCTGCTCCTCTCTGCCTGAGCGGACAAGGAGCTGATGAAGCACCGACACGATGATGCCAATGGCGGCAATTCTGAAAATCAAATCTACATCCATGCTGTCTCCTTAAAATAAAAGAATTACAACCAGAATGCCGGCCAGAATCCCGGAACTGCTGTACAGCTTATCCATGCGTGCGGCTTCCTTTTCCAGCCGGGCACAAAGTGCCGATAGCCGTTGGTGGCAGTGCTGTATATTCCGGAGCTGTCCCATCTCTTCTTCGGCAGACAGCCCGGCGGCGAAGCTGTGGAGAATTTCCGTTTCCGGCTTTTCCAGAGCCCCTTCCGCCACCGCATGGCAAAACGCCGCCTCGCCACTTTCCTCGTCGCAATACCGTGCCGCCGCCTGAAAGAGAGGGCTGTGGCGACCGGCTGCCTCAAACGCCACGGGCAGAGGGGCACAGATGCCCCGGATTTCGCTTTCCATGGTTTGCAGACCGTCCAGAATCCGCCAAAGACCGGAAAGCCGTGCCGCCACACGGGCGTTCCGACTTTGCCCGATGGCCCAGAAGCCGCCGATTACAATCAGAGCAACTAAAATTTTTATCATGGGTACCGCCTCCTTCTTGTCCTATATATATGAACGGTTGTCCAAGGGTATGCCCCCAAAAAAAACGGAAGAGAGAAAAAACCCTTCCCGGCTATAGAAAAGAAATAAAAAGGAAAGTTTTATAATATATTGACAGCAAAGGGTAGTTCTGCTATAATAGGAGCAGAAAAAAGAGAAGGAGAGATACTATGTTTTGTTCAAATTGCGGAAAGCCTTTAGGCGATGAAGCGAAATTCTGTCCGGATTGCGGCACACAGATGGCGGCAAAAAAGCCGGCAGAAGCCCTGGTAGAAACACCGGT
Source organism: Oscillospiraceae bacterium (assembly GCA_015068765.1). GTDB lineage: Bacteria > Bacillota > Clostridia > UMGS1883 > UMGS1540 > SIG447. Next base: position 5,161 of record SVJY01000033.1, on the reverse strand, counting down.
AGAAGTTCCGGTAGAAGTTCCGGTAGAAACACCGGTAGAAGCTCCGGCAAAGGAAACGGTGGAGGCGCCGGCAAAGGAAACGGTGGAGGCGCCGGCAAAGGAAACGGTAACCGTTCCGCCGGTAGCGTCCGTAGAGGATGTTCCGGCACGGCCGAAGAAAAAGATAGGCAAGAAACTGCTGGTGGCAGGGATTGTGGCAATTGCACTGGTGGTGGCACTTGTCGTTTCGGCATTTGCATCCCCCTTTATGGGGAATCTTCTGGCAAAAACCCTGATGTCCCCGAAAAAATATCTGCAACACGTGCAGAAGAACAGTGCCGAGGATTTTTCTAAGGAATTTGCGGCACAGCTTGCCCTTATAAAGAACGCATATACCGTGGAGCCCATGGGCGTACACGGCAACATGACGTTGACTCTCGGGGAAGGGCTTAAGGAGCTGATAGAAGCAGAAAGTGCGGAAGCGGCAATGGTCACCTCGTGGGTAGACAGCGTAGGCATGGACCTGGATGCGGCTACGGACGGCAGCAGAGTGGGCATGACCGGGAAACTGCAGCTCAACGGCACAGACCTTATGGAAGGGCAGTTTGTTTTCGATTTTGAAGACGGCATGATCTACATAACCGTACCGGAAATCAGCGGCACGGCTGTGGGTATCTCCCTGCCCTCGGAGTTTACATATCTGTTTAATAACCAGGCAGAGATGCTGGAAATGGTAGAGCAGATTTTGGCGGTCATTCCCAGCGAAGAGGTAATGGAAAAGCTTATCTGCCGGTATCTGGACGTTGTGGTAGGCGAGCTATCTGATGTCAGCCGTGATGCCGAGACCGTTTCGGCAGGCGGCGTAACCGAGAAGGTAACCGTTTTATCAGCAAAAATCAGCGAAAAGACGCTGCTGAATGTGGCGGAAGCCGTTATGAAGGAACTGAAAGATGACGAGGATGTAAAGGATATTATCAAAGGACTTTCTTCTATTTCCGCACTGGGTATAGACGGCGACGAGCTGTATGACGATTTCCGGGACGGCATCGAAGACGTTTTGGAAGAAATAGAAGAGGAAGAGCCTTCCTCTAAGGCACTGTTTACGCTGAAGGTCTTTGTAGACAGTGTGGGCGACATTGTGGGTATCGGTGCGAAGGTAGCCGATGTGAAGGCAGAGGCCTCCTTCCTTGCACTGGAAAAAGGGTCGAAGCAGGGACTGGCACTGAAGGTAGACGGCCCCGGCGTAAATGTGGCTTTTGAAGGCGACAGCGAGGTTGCCGGCGGCAAGCGAAACGGTACGTATAGCTTTAAATATGATGATATGGAAATCGTTACGGCAACGCTTTCCAATATAGATGATGAGAAATGGAATGCAGGGCTTTTAGACGGAACGGTCACCGTTTCCCTGTCGGAGGAAGTGGAAAATCTCCTTGGCTACGCCGACGCGGCAGAGTACCTTTCCGGTGCACGGCTGGAGATGACGGGTAAGCAGGCTTCTCAGTACGAGGGCGAAGCGGAAATGGCACTTTATCTAAACAACAAGCTGTTCCTTTCCATGAAGGCAGAAGCAACCTCCACAGGAAACACCACGGTAACACTTCCGGGCAATTATGTTTACGGCGACAGCGAGAGTGAGCTTGCGGCGTGGCTGTCCGAAGCAGAGGTGGATGCAGGTGCTATTATAGACAGATTCCGTAGTGCCGGTATGCCGGAAAGCATGACAGCCTTGCTGGAACAGTCCGTCGCTTCTGAAGAAGAGACAATGGAAACAGAAATGATGACGGGAACGGTTTTGGATGAGGACTTTCTGTACAGATAAAAGTAAAACTGTGGGGCTGTAAGTTATTACAGCCCCATTCATTTGGAAGAGGAGATAACAGGTTGTATGGTAAGCGTTGAAAAAATACAGAAAAGCTATGGCAAAAAAACGGTACTGCGGGATATTACCATGCAAGCAGGGCCGGGAGAATGTATCGGGATTTTAGGCGGAAACGGCAGTGGCAAATCCACCCTTCTCCAGATTCTGGCAGGCGTTACCCGTCCGGACGGCGGCAAGTTTCTATACGAGGGCAAGTCGCTTTTTGGCGACAGTGCACGCCGGGCGGCGGCAGTGGGGTATGTGCCCCAGGGTACGCCCCTGATTGAAGAGCTTTCCGCAAAGGACAACCTGCGGCTTTGGTATACGCCCGAGGCGATGGAAGCGTCGCTTTCCGGGGGCGTTCTTGCCCTTTTAGGTATTGGGGATTTTCTGAAAACCCGTGTTCTGCATATGTCCGGCGGCATGAAAAAGCGGCTGGCAATCGGCTGTGCCGTGGCACATAATCCCCCCATTCTTTTGCTGGATGAGCCAAGTGCGGCGTTGGATTTACCCTGTAAGGAGCGAATCGCTGAATACCTGCTTGCCTATAAGGCGGCAGGCGGCACGGTTTTGCTTGCGACCCACGATTTGCAGGAGGTGGAGCTGTGCGACAGCCTGTATATTCTGAAGGACGGCTATCAACAGGCGTTCGAGTATGACGGGGATGTACAAAAGCTGACAGGGAGTCTGAAAGCATGAACAAGAAGATGTATCTGCGTCTTGCAGGCAAACGGGCACTACGGCTATACCCCTCCATTTTGCTGATCGCGGCGATTACTGTGTGCGGCATTTTGCTCTCTGCGTCACTGTTTGCCAAGCAGATGGCAGAGGACGGCGATAATCGAAAGTTTCGCATCGGCGTAGTGGGGGACATTTCGGAAAGCTATTTAGGCGTAGGCATCTATGCCCTTCAGAATTTGGATAGCTCCCGATTTACCGTGGACATCGTGGAAATGGAAGAGGCGGAAGCGTTGGAAGCCTTGGAAAAGCGGGAAATCACCGGGTATTTGTCTCTGCCGGACGGGTTTGTGGACGGCATTATCTATGGGAGAAACGACCCGGCACGCTTTGTTGTACTGGGCGGCCCGGAGGGCTTTGGGACCGCTCTTACAGGCGAGGTGGTGGCGATGGTGTCGGATCTGGTGACCGAATCCCAGCGTGCCCTGTATGCCCTACAGACATTGGCGGACGAGACCGGGGAGACCGACGGACTGTGGGAAAAGGTGGAACGGCTGAACGTGGAATACATTCAGCAGGTTCTCCTGCGTGACGGTGCCTACGCTACCGAACAGCTGGGCCTTATGGACACAGTTTCCTCAGGCGGCTACTATATTTGCAGCATCTATGTCCTGTTCTTACTGCTCTGGGGTCTTTCCTGCGTTCGGCTTCTGCATGGCAAGGACCGGGGACTTATGCGGCTTCTTCGGACACGGGGCTGTGGTGCAACGGAGCAGGTGGGCAGTGAATACGGCGTCTATTTTTTCATAACGATGCTCACGGTGCTCCTTTTTTCCCTGCCGCTGGGTGCTTTAGTTTCCGGCCGGGATTTCGGTATTCCGGAGCTTGTGGGCTGCGGCTTTTTCTCGCCCATGGGCTTTATGATTGGGAGTATACCCATTCTCCTGATGCTTTGTGCCATGCAATTTTTCCTGTATGAAATTACGGACAGTACCGTCAGTGCAGTGCTCCTGCAGCTTCTGGCGGCACTGGGTATGGCGTATATTTGCGGCTGTCTGTATCCTTTGCCCTTTTTCCCGGATGCGGTACAGAAAATCGGCGGCATACTGCCGGCGGGCGTGGCGTCCGCCTATCTGCGGCAAATACTGTCCGGGACGGTGACCCCGGTCGTGTGGGGTGGATGCGTGCTTTATACGACGGTGTTTTTCGCCCTGACTGTGTGGCTTCGGAATCGGAAAATGGCAGGTGATAACAGATGAAAAAGATGTGTATTTGGTTTTATATGCTCACAAAGCGGCTGTTTTTCCGATGGAGCTTTCTCGTCCTGCTTTTGCTGATCCCCCTTCTCCTGCCGGCGGCGAATACGGCGATGCAGGGAGACAGCGGCGTTTTGCGGATTGCATTGTGCCGGGAAGGGGCGGAAAATCCCGGTGCGACGGAAATCATCCAAACGCTTCTCCGGGAAGAAAGCATCCTGCGCTATTCCGAATACCCGTCGGTGGCGGAGGCAAGACGGGCGGTGGAGCAAAACCGGGCAGATGCGGCGTGGGTGTTTGCGGAAGATTTTAATGAAGCGATCGGGGATTTTGCGGCACATAGGACCCTTCGCCCGGCGGTAACGGTACTGGAAAGGGAATCGGGGATCGCCCTGAAGCTTTCCTATGAAAAGCTGTACGGTGCCATTTATCCCCACGTTGCCCGTGCCGCATACCGCAATTTTGTGGAAACGGAATTTTCCGAAAATGTGTCTTTGGCGGCGGCGGACGGGATTTATGACGAAACGGCAGGCGGCGGCAGTGTTGTCCGTGTGGAGAAACTGCACCGGACGGCAGAAGGGAATGCAGGGAATTTTCTGACGGCACCGCTTCGGGGACTTTTGTCTCTGGTGGTAATGCTCTGCGGTATGGCGGCGTGTATGTATTATCTGGAGGATCGCCGGGCAGGGCGGTTTGACTGGCTTCCCGTGCACAAACAGATTCTGCCGGCAATAGCGATAAGCGGTGCGGCACTGCTTCTTGCCATGACGGCCATGACGGTGGCACTGTATGCCGCCGGAAACGGAACAGGTTTCTGGAATGAAATTGCCGGGGCAGTACTGTTCGTTCTCTCTGCAACAGGCTTTTGTACCGTGCTGGCACTCCTATTTCGGAAGCCGGGCACACTGGGGGCGGCTTTGCCTGCGTTTCTTCTGATGATGCTGACCCTTTCGCCCATTTTCTTTAATACGAAGCTTCTCTTCCCGTTCCAGCTTCTTTTGCCCACCTATTATTATTTGCAGGCAATCTACAATCCCATCTTCCTTTTGTACATGCTTTTCTACTGTGTCGGGGCAGGGTTTTTAATTTATGTTCTGAATTTTTTACTGTTTCGCAGAGATTTTTTCAAAAATGGAGGTGCGAAAAAGCCCGAAAAATCGACATTTTTAAAAAGCGGACGAAAAAAATAAAAAAAATTCGGAAAAAAGCTTGACATTTTCTTTCGGGCGTGGTAAACTATTAAAGCTGTCGCCGCAAGGCGGGTGGATTGAAAACTTTTTTAAAAAAGTTCTTGACAAATCCAAATTGCTGTGATACAATAAAGCTCCGCCGCGGGAAGCGGCACCGGACTTTGAAAATTAGATAGCGTAAAAGGGCTCAAGAAGAAATT
>SVJY01000032.1 GCA_015068765.1 Oscillospiraceae bacterium | reverse complement strand
TCTTCCTCCCCGATAGGTGTTTCTAAGGAGACCGGCTCCTGGGCAATCTTCATGATTTCCCGGACCTTATCCTGCGACATATTCATTTCCCGGGCAATTTCTTCCGGTAACGGGTCACGTCCCAACTCCTGCAAAAGCTGACGGGAAACGCGAATTAATTTATTGATCGTTTCCACCATATGCACAGGCACACGAATCGTACGAGCCTGATCGGCAATCGCACGGGTGATTGCCTGACGAATCCACCACGTTGCATACGTGCTGAATTTAAAGCCCTTGGTATAATCAAACTTTTCTACCGCTTTGATAAGACCCAGATTTCCTTCCTGAATCAAATCCAAAAACAGCATCCCACGTCCCACGTAGCGTTTTGCAATGCTGACTACAAGGCGTAAATTCGCCTCTGTAAGACGTTTTTTTGCCACTTCATCGCCATCCACCATACGCTGTGCAAGCACGAGCTCCTCATCTGGGGACAGCAAAGGCACTTTGCCGATTTCCTTCAGATACATACGCACATGATCATCCACATTGATGCCTTCGGGGAGACTTAAGTCAATTTCCTCTTCATTGGTTGCAATCTGCTTGAGGTCCTCGTCCATATCCTCGATAACTTCAATATCCATGTGCTCGATGGATTCATAGATTTTTTCAATCTGATCCGGTTCAATTTCCATCTCTTCCAAAGATTCATTGATTTCCCGGTAGGTCAGCATTCCTTTCTTTCTGCCCTTTTCCACCAGTTCTTTTATAATTGCTTTTTTACTTGCTGCATCCGACATATTCTCAGTGCCCTCCTTCCTCATTCACTTTATTTTTCATTAGTAATGTATTAAGCATAGACAAATCACCGGCTTCTATTGCCTCCTTAACCTTCCGGTTATGACTTTCTCTCTCTAGTGCCTGCAAAAGCTCCTGCATAGCGGCATCGTTATTTTCATAATTCACCGGCATATTCAACGCTGCTGCTGCCATAGGTGCTTCCTCTTCCGTAAAATGCAGTGCAATCTGTGCCGCATCGTCCGTACTTTCCAAATGCTCCAATATCTTAAGATGTACGGGCTCTTGCAGTTCTTCTGAAATTTTATTTTTGTATTTTAAAAATACACTTTTATCCTTTAGGCACAGGGAAATAATTTTATCCGCCGTGTGGCTTTTAATCACCGCTCCCGGTTTTGGTCGGGGCGTAGTCACATTCCATTTTTCGCCCTTTGCTTTCTTGGAACGCTTTTTTTCCACCTCAGCTTCAATCGCAGAGCCGCCTATACCCGTTTCGTTTGCAAGCCGCTGTCGAAGCACTTCCCGTTCAACACCGCTTGCCACACTGCTGATAACCTTGGTGCAGGCTTCCACATATTCAATTTTTTGTGCCTCATCAGTAGTATTATACTGCTTCCGAAGCTGTAATATCTGAAACGCCGCCGGTGTATCTGCCTGTTGTAAAAGATCAGAGAACTTTGCGGCACCGTTTGTTTTAATAAATTCATCCGGGTCCTTTCCCTCCGGCAGGGACAAAATACGAAGACGCACGTCCACGCCCTGAAAAACCTCAATGGCACGCATTGCCGCTTTAATGCCTGCCCCGTCCGTATCATAGCATACCGTCACCTTATCTGCATACTTTGCCGCAAGACGAGCCTGTTCACTCGTCAGTGCTGTTCCAAGGGACGCAACGGCGTTCTGAATGCCGGCTTGATAAAGAGAAATCACATCCATGTATCCTTCCACCAAAATCAGTTCCCGGCTACGTTTTGCAAGCTGAAGAGAGAAAAGATTTTGCCCTTTATTGAAAACCGGTGTCTCCGGAGAGTTTAAGTATTTAACGTTTCCTTCACCCAATATCCTGCCGCCAAAGCCAATCACGTTTCCACGGACATCGATAATGGGAAACATGAGCCTGTCCCGAAATCGGTCAATAATCTTCCCTGTTTTCGTAAAAGAGGAAAGCCCTACCTGCACCAGTTCTTCCCGTGCGTATCCGTTTTGCAGAAGATGCTTCGTCAAAGCATCCCACGCATCCGGTGCATAGCCGAGGCCATAGGTCTTTACCGTATCAGCGGAAAGACCGCGTTTTTTCACATACGCCTGTGCCGTCTTTGCCGCATCGGAAAAGAGACAGTCTCTATAATAGCGTGCCGCATCCTTGTTCATCTGCAAATACCGTTGCTTTTGTTCGTACCGCTTTTTATCTGCTTCGGAAAAGGACAGCGTATCAATTCGGATGCCTGCTCTGTCCGCCAAAAAGCGTATGGCTTCCACGAAATCCAGATGCTCTATATTTTTGACAAATTCGACGATATTTCCGCCGGCTCCGCAACCGAAGCAATAATAGAGCTGCCGATCCGCCGTCACATGAAAGGACGGGGTTTTTTCCTTGTGAAAGGGACAAAGACCCACATAGGAGCTACCGCTACGCCTTAGCGGAACATACTGTCCCACAAGAGCCACTATATCGTTTGCCGCGATAATATCCTGAATTAACTGTTCCGGTATCCGCTCTGCCATTTCCGGCCTCTCTTTCGCTATATATAAACAAAATTTCTTATTTCTTTTTTCGACATTCGATATGCGAATCCTTCTTTTTTTACAAACTTTTTTATAAAAAACACTGTCGGATTCACAAAAAAGCTCCGACAGTGTATAAGATTAACCAAAATATACATTTTTATACAAAAACAGCGTTTTATCTGTACCAACCCTTAGGAATGAAATGTTCTTTGAAGGTTTGCGTGGCAAAGGTATCGGTCATACCGGCTATATAATCCATAATTTCGCGCTCCTTACCCTCGCCCTCTGCCCCGCTGCAGCCGGGCAACAAGTTGTAATTTTCCATAAAGAAGAAAAACAAACTGGCAATCATATCCCCTGCCTTTTTTTCTTCAGCTTTTGCCTCTGAACCAATATACACCGCTTCAAACATGAAGGCACGCAATTTCATCATTGCATCCTGCACAGGTCTGCTCATGGAAACATGAGGTTTATCCATACTGTTTTTCACCACATCCTGCACCATGGTATCAATCCGTCGGCCATGAGATACGCCTAAAATCGCAACACATTCCCCGGGCAGGCTCTCCGCCTGTATGATGCCGCCACGAATTGCATCGTCAATATCATGGTTGATATAGGCAATTTTATCTGCAAGGCAGATAATCTCCCCCTCAGGTGTGGACGGCTTTTTGTTACCGGTATGGCACAAAATCCCATCACGGACCTCTTCCGTAAGATTTAGCCCCGTACTGTTTTCCAAAACCTCAACAACCCGAAGGCTCTGTTCGTTATGCCGAAAGCCCAGGCTACTCACTCTGTCCAGTGCCCGTTCTCCTTCATGTCCGAAGGGCGTATGTCCTAAATCGTGCCCCAAAGCGATGGCCTCCGTTAAATCTTCATTAAGCCGAAGGGCACGAGCGATTGTACGGCCAATCTGGGCAACCTCCAGCGTGTGGGTCAGACGGGTACGGTAATGATCCCCTTCCGGCGTGATAAAAACCTGCGTTTTATGCTTTAACCGACGGAAGGCCTTAGAATGAATAATCTTATCCCTGTCACGCTGAAATTCCGTTCGGATTGCACAAGGCTCCAAAGGGTATCGCCGTCCCCGACTTTCTGCAGAAAGTGTGGCATAAGGAGACAGTATGTTTCTTTCAATTTCTTCCTGACGTAAGCGGACATCCATATTCATCTCTCCCGGATATATTATTTTGTAAGTGCTGTAATGCGTGCCGCAAGGGATAGACATCGACTTTCTGCAAATGCATCCTCATTGGCAGGCTGAGCGGCACAAACGCCCAGATGTCCGGCATCATAGGCATGGGAACCGGGTCCGATAATGCTCATTCCCTGTACCAGCATACAGTTATGTAAAGCCTTCACCGTGGCTTCCTGTCCACCGTATTTGGAAGCACCGCAGCTTATAGCCGCACCATATTTCCCTACAAATGCTTTTTCTCCGCGGTAGGCACGGCTCTTATCAAAAAAGGCCTTGATTTGTGCGGAAGGTGCACCGAAATATACTGGACTTCCCACTAAAATCACATCGGCACGTTTCATTTTTTCAAATGCCTCTTCCACGGCTGTGCCTCGGAAGCATGCTTTGGGGCAGGGACTTGCACAGCATGTACAAAAAGGCTTCTCCAAATTCCCCATCGCTTCCCCTATCTGCAAAAGTTCCGTATCTGCGTTTTGTATGTTTTCCAAGATTCGATTTAAAAGGTAGGCGGTATTTCCGTCCCAGTTGGGACTTCCGTTTAATGCAACAACAAACATAAATTACATCTCCCTTTCTACAAGACCTTTTGCCAGAGCAGAAAGTGCTGTGCCCTTCTCCCCCAGGAAGGCTATGGACTCTATTGCTAAATCAGTATATTTATGTACCCATTCCCGGGCTTTTTCTATGCCTATTACAGAAATCACCGTGTGCTTGTCGTTTTTACTGTCGCTTTGAATGGGTTTACCTAATACTTTTTCATCCCCTACAACATCTAAAATATCGTCCTGCAGCTGAAAGGCTACGCCAAGGTTTTGAGAGAAGGCTTCCAGCTCATCCCCTTTACCACCGGCGGCAATACACCCCAGTGCCACAGCGGCACGAAGAAGTGCACCCGTTTTAAAGCGATACATTTCAAGAATGTCCTCCGTAGGCGATTCGGCCGAAAGAGTCATATCGAGCATCTGCCCCTGTACCATACCATATGCACCTGCTGCATCAGAAAGAACTGTAACCGCCGCCAAATTCCGGTCGGAAGATAAAGGAGCCCGTGCGGCGATTGAAAAGGCAAGGGTGAGAAGCCCGTCACCGGCAAGGACTGCTGTGGCCTCGTCAAACTGCTTATGCAATGTAGGTCTGCCACGACGTAAATCATCGTCATCCATACATGGTAAATCGTCGTGTATAAGCGAATATGTATGAATACATTCCAGTGCCGCTCCATAACAGAGTGCGTCGGTCTCTGTACCGCCCAAAGCTTCCGCCGCCATCATTGCAAGCTGGGGACGGAGACGTTTGCCGCCGCCCAAAAGGCTGTAACGCATGGCATCATATAACAAGCCCTTTTCCGGAATCAAGCCATTTAAATAGGCTTCAATCTGTTGTTTTCTCATTGTCTATTTCTCCAATTAACGTTTCAACCTGCTTCTGTGCGGAATCAAGACGCGTGCGAAGGTCTCGGATAAGGCCGATGCCCTTTTCAAATTCTTCGATCGATTGTTCAATGGGAAGCGTTCCTTCTTCCAGCGTGCTTACTATTTTCTCCAATGCTTTCATGGATTCCTCAAAGGTCATACTCCCGTTCTCCTTTCCACTGTTTCCACCGTACAATCTGCACTTCCGTCTGAAAACCGCAGAGAGACTACATCGCCTGCAATCACCTGCCCGACGGAACGCAGGACCTGCCCGTTCTTTGTTCCTACTGTATAGCCGCGTGCCAGAACCTGTAATGGCGAAAGAGCCTGTAGCTTAGCCGCATTTTCCGAAATACGGCTTTCTCCCCGTTCCAGATTTGCTGTAATCATATTCACGGCACGCGTTGTAAGTGTATCTACTGTGTACTGCAAATCATCCAGCCGACTTTTTTGTGTACGCATCCGGGTTGCAAGTCTTAAAAGATTCTCTTTTTTTCTACTGACAGAAAGTGCTAAAAGAGAAGAAATACGTTTCCCGAAGGATGCGAGCTGTGCGAGAACCTCTTCCCTGTCCGGCACGGCAAGCTCTGCCGCCGCAGACGGGGTAGGGGCACGAAGATCTGCCACAAAGTCACAGATAGTAAAATCTGTTTCATGTCCAACAGCCGATATAATGGGAATGGCAGAATCTGCCACGGCACGAGCCAGTATTTCCTCGTTAAAAGCCCATAAATCCTCCTGTGAGCCGCCGCCACGCCCAACAATGAGAACGTCAGCCTCTTTTTCCAGATTGAACTGCCGGATAGCCGACGCAATCTCCGCCGCGGCACCTTCTCCCTGCACTGTTACCGGATGAAGCACGATTTTTGCCATGGGCCAACGCCGCCGCAGAATATTACAAATATCCTGCACCGCCGCACCGGTGGCACTGGTAGCTACGCCGATGCAGGAAGGAAACCGAGGAATGATTTTTTTTCGTTCTGGTGCAAAAAGGCCTTCCTTTTCAAGTTTGGCCTTCATCTGTTCAAACGCAACAGAAAGTGCACCTGCACCTTCCGGCTCCATTTCTTCAATGTACAGCTGATAAGCACCGTCCCGCGGAAAAACAGAAACACGTCCCCGTGCGAGTACCTGCATTCCGTTTTCCGGCATGAAGCGGAGGGACTGTGCCGCCCCTCTAAACATCACGGCACGGAGTACGCCTTCACTGTCCTTAAGGCTCATATACATATGCCCGGAGTAGTGAAGCTTAAAGTTAGAAAGCTCACCTCTCACCCATATATTCTGTAAGAGGAAATCGCTGTCCATTGTATTTTTTATGTAAGCATTTAATTGGCTTACTTCTACAATTCTTCGTTCCATTATTGATTCCTTATAATATTGCCCAAAACGCCGTTTACGAAGGAGCCTGCACTGGGGCTGTCATACTTTTTCGCAATGGCGACGGCTTCACTTGCCGACACCTCTGCCGGTATATCCTCCATGTGCAAGATTTCATAAATCGAAAGCCGGAGCACCGCAATACTGATTTTCGACACGCGGTCCATTTCCCAATCCTTTAGGTTTTCCTGAATCAAAGCGTCGATTTCGGCAAGATGTTTCTGTACACCCTCCACAACTACACGTGTGTAGGTTCTGTCCTGCTCGGACGGGCGATTCACATAAAAGGGTTCTTCCGCCTTTTGTTCTTCCTTGGCGGTCTCAAAATACCGTGTTAGCTTTTCTGCCGCCTCCTCGGGATTAACGTTCTGCTCAAAAAGCAGACGGAAGGCATCCTCTCTCGCATTTTTTCTCATAGCTTTTCCTCTCTATGCAAACATTTTTTGTATATCTGAAAACGTAATCACAAGCATCAGCAAAATCAGCAGCGCAAAACCGATAAAATGCACAAGCCCTTCATGCTCCGGTTTAATGGGTTTACGCCGGATAAGCTCCACTAATACGAAAAATATTCTTCCACCGTCCAGTGCCGGAATGGGCAAAAGATTCATGACACCGAGATTTACAGCAATCAACGCGATAAAGTTCAGCATATTCAAAACCGGTGCTTCTGATTTCGCAACCGCGTTCATCTCGCTGACAATACCTACCGGACCGGACATATCGGCAATTCGTACGTGACCGGTAATCATTTCACGTAAAGAATAATACACAAGGTCAACCACAAAAAAGGTGTTGTGGTACGCCGTTTTAATTGCAAGGCCGGGCGTCATCTGCTGTACCTGACGGTAAAAGCCCAAAACATAGCCGCCGGTTTCCGGATCGAGCTGCGGCGTAATTTGCATTCTATGCTTTTCCTCACCCCGCCGCACGGTCACATCTATCGTATCTGCCCCGTTTTTCATCATAGCCAGTGTCATATCGTTTTGGATATGAATAGATTTTCCGTTGATTTTTATAATTTCATCACCGGGACATAGCCCGGCATACGCCGCCGGTGTATCCGGAATCACAGTATCCACCACCGGCACGCCAATCTGTTTTACGGAAGAAAACAAAACGATGAAAATCAAAAATCCTATAAGAATATTCATAAATCCGCCGGCAAACAAAACCACAATCCGCTTCAGGGGACTTTTATTGCCAAAGGCCGCCGGGTCTTCTGAGGCTTCGTCCTCTCCCTCAAGCTTTACATAACCACCGATCGGAAGAAGCCGGAGTGCATATTCCGTTTCGCCCCATTTCTTTTTCCAGATTGCCGGCCCCATGCCCAAAGCGAAAGCGTGTACACGAATGCCGAAGAGCTTTGCCGTCAGAAAATGCCCGAGCTCGTGCACCAATATCAGTATACCAAACAGTAAAATTCCAAGAACAATCGTCATTATTGTTTCCCTTCCCACAGTGCCGAAACATAAGCACGTGCCCATTTATCAGTTTCTATTATACACGAAAGTGTGGGGTTTATAACCGTTTTATGTGCCGCAATGGTTTTTTCGACAAATTCCTCGATTTCAAGGAAGGTACATTTTTCAGCAAGAAAAAGAGACACAGCCGCTTCTCCGGCACTACTGTATGCCGTAGGCATGGTTCCGCCCATGCGTGCTGCCTCATATCCAAGGCGAAGACAGCCAAAGGTATCTAAATCCGGCTTTTCAAAGGTCAAGGTCATTTTTTCTGTAAAGTCCAACGGCTTTACACAAGGCATAGCTACTTTCGGATACGAAAGTGCATAGGCTATGGGCAAACGCATGTCGGGCCAACCAAGCTGTGCAATCACAGAATGGTCCTGAAACTCCACCATGGAATGGACGATACTCTGTCGGTGAATCACCACCTGTATATCCTTCGCTTCTACACCGAAAAGCTGTACTGCCTCCAGGACCTCCAGACCCTTATTCATCATACTGGCACTGTCTATCGTTATTTTTGCACCCATACTCCAGTTAGGGTGACGAAGTGCATCCCTTACGGTAACACGCTCCAGCTCTTTTCTTGTTTTCCCCGCAAAAGGACCACCGGAGGCTGTAAGAAAAATCCGTTTAACAGCTGACTGTTTTTCCCCTATACACTGGAAAATCGCACTGTGTTCGCTGTCAACAGGAATAATGTGAATATTTTTCCTCTTTGCCGCACTGCGGACAATATCTCCGGCACAGACCATTGTTTCCTTATTGGCAAGTGCAATATCACTCCCGGCTTCAATGGCATCCAGTGTCGGTAAAATCCCCATACTGCCCACCATAGCCGTTACGGTAATCTCTGCACCGGCTGATGCCGCTTCCCGTATACCGTCTAAACCGGCCAAGACCTTCACGGCAGTGTCTTTCACATTCTCCCGTAGCATTTTCGCGCCTTCCTCATCGTATACAGCCGCAAAGGTGGGGCGAAATTTCCGAATTTGTTCTTCTAAAAGCTGAATATTCGACCCTGCCGCAAGCGCAGTAACCGAAAAATTGTCTTCTGTCCCGATTACGTCCAGTGCTTGGGTCCCAATCGAGCCTGTGGAACCTAAAATACAAACCTTTTTCAAGCTACAATCCCTTTCTGTATCAATTCATCAGCGGCACAAACATTTGCAAATATAACCACATAACAGGGGCGACAAACAGTATACTGTCAAACCGATCCATTGCACCGCCGTGTCCGGGCATAATTCTGCCGTAATCTTTAATCCCGTACTGCCGTTTAATTACAGATGCCACCAGATCTCCAACCTGGCCGCAGATTGCGGCAATCAGACCAATGCCAAAAAGGCTGAGAAGATTCACAGCACCAAGATGCTCTTTTGCAAAAAAGCCAAAAATCAAAAAACCGGCCGCAGCCCCAAGGGCACCGCCAACAGCACCGGCAATTGTTTTTTTCGGGCTTACGGAAGGCATCAGCTTCTTTTTACCGAAAAAACGACCGGAAAAATATGCAAAAACATCGCTAAGCCATGCCCCGATGAAAATTAGCCAAATCCAATATGCCCCACCGTCCTCCATTCGGATTTTCGTGACGCATCCCATAAAACTGCCCACAAAAAAGGTAAACAAACCAGAGAGGGCAACCTCCGAAATATGTAGTGTTTTATGCTTTACAAGTGCAAGTGTGAGAATCAGAAGTAAAAAAAGGCAGAAGATACTCTCGCGAAATGCCGACGGAATCACTTCCGAAGATAAAAGTGCCGCATATAGTGCAGAAGGTATCATCAAAACCGTCGATGCCCCTACGCAGCGGCATAATTCTAAAACCATTAGGGCAGAAACAAGACCGATGGCAATCCGAAGTGGCACAGTCCCGCTTAGCACAACAGTAATCAGTATAATCGCCCCGATTATGCCGGAAATCACTCTTTTAAGCACACAAAACACCCCTTTCCACGCAGGTTATTTATACCCCGCCGAACCGTCTTTCACGCCTTGTAAAGGCGGCAATCGCTTCCGCAAGGTGCACAGACTTAAAAGACGGCCATAAAATATCAGAATACCAGAATTCCGCATAAGCCGCCTGCCATAAGAGAAAATTACTGAGCCGTTTTTCGCCGCTGGGACGAATAATCAAATCCGGGTCCGGTTGACCGGCTGTATATAGTTCGGCAGAAAGTGTTTCTTCTGTAATATCACAGGGCTTCATTTCGCCCCTTTCCACCTTTTCTGCCAGTGCCCGCGTTGCATGTAGAATTTCCTGTCTTCCGCCATAGCTTAATGCAATGTTCAAAACCATACCGGTGCGTTCCTTCGTATCCTCTTCAAGCTTTATTGCCTTTTCCCGGAGAATAGGAGAAAGCATTTCTTTTTCTCCAATAATGCGGACACGTACCCGGCTATCCAGTTCTGTCCCTGCTTTATCCAGATATTCTTCCAGTAAATGCATAAGATTATCGACTTCTTCCCGGGGACGATTCCAATTTTCCGTTGAAAAGGCATAGACGGTAAGATAGGATATTCCTATCTCACCGCAATATCGCACAATTTTTTTAAATGTTTCTGCTCCCCGTGTATGTCCTGCACTCCGTGGAAGTCCACGTTTTTTTGCCCATCGTCCGTTCCCGTCCATAATAATGGCAATATGCTTCGGAAGGCAGGCCATATCCACGGTTTTCTTTCGCAAATGTATCATATGGCAAGAATTTCTTTTTCTTTTGCTTTTACTTCGTCTTCAATCCGAGCGGTAAACTTATCGGTCAGCTTCTGGATATCCTTTTCTGCATTCTTCAGATCGTCCTCTGTGATTTCGCCCTTCTTTTCCTGCTTTTTAAAATCATCAATGGCATCACGGCGAACGTTACGGATTCCGACCTTTGCATCTTCAGCCTTCTTGGAAACGGCTTTTACCAGTTCCTTTCTCCGTTCCTCTGTCAATGCCGGGAACGCAAGGCGAATTGCTTTACCGTCATTGGTAGGCGTAATGCCCAGTTCGCTTTTCAAAATCGCCTTTTCCACTTCCTTTAAAAGGCCGGCATCCCAGGGCTGAATCACAAGCATATGGGCATCCGGCGAAGTGATGGAAGCCACCTGATTGATAGGCGACTCGGAACCGTAATATTCAACGGTGATTCTGTCCAGCACGGACGCACTGGCACGGCCGGCACGAATACTCCCCAGTTCCTCTTTAAGGAATGTCATAACCTTTTCCATTTTTGTTTCATACTGTGTATACATTTTTGTCCTCCTTCAAATTATACTGACTATTCTACAATTGTTCCTATATTTTCCCCACGCATGGCACGGAGAATATTTTCCGGATCTTCAAGGCCGAATACACGGATAGGAATTTTATTATCCATACAGAGAGAGGTGGCGGTGGAGTCCATGACGCCGAGTCCGCGGTTTAACACATCAATGTATGAGAGCTTTTCAAATTTAATAGCATCCGGATATACATGGGGATCTTTATCGTATACGCCATCAACCTTCTTTGCAAGCAAAATGATTTCTGCTCCGATTTCCGCCGCACGGAGTGCCGCCGCTGTATCGGTTGAAAAATAGGGGTTTCCTGTTCCGCAACCAAAAATGACAACACGCCCTTTTTCCAGATGACGGTCTGCTCTGCCGCGAATGTATGGTTCTGCGATCTGCCGCATCTCGATACCGGTCTGAACCCGTGTGTCCACATTAAGTGCATCAAGAGAATCCTGTAATGCAAGTGCATTGATTACCGTTGCCAGCATACCCATGTGGTCTGCACGTGTTCTGTCCATTTTCTTGCCGCTTCTGCCACGCCAGAAATTACCGCCGCCGACAACAAGTGCAATCTCATATCCTTCTTCCACACAACGAGAAATCGTTTTTGAAATGGCACTAATGGTATCAAAATCCAAACCAAATCCGTTTGCACCCGCAAGTGCTTCCCCGCTGATTTTCAGCATGACTCTTTTGTACTGTTTCTCCATACTCTCTCCAATCTGCCTCATGGGCGTTACCGTTACTATTGATAGAAAGCGATATTCCGCTTAAATCCCTGTATCTGAAGTGTATTCCGAGCTTACAGTCGGCGCCGGCGTTTTCGGGGCTTCTGTAGGCGTAGGCGTCTTTACCGGCGGCTGCGGTGTCGCAGTCGGTTTCTGTGTAGGAGCCGCTGTGGGCGTAGGTGTTTTTGTGGGTGCAGGTGTCTTCGTGGGTGTAGGCGACTTGGTGGGGGTTGGTGATTTCGTAGGTGCTGCTGTAGCCGACTGCGTAGGTGTTGGCTCCTCGTCGTCCTCGTCACTATCCGGCGTAGATGTCGGTGTCCCGCTTACAGGTGTAGGCGTAGGCGATACAATCGGTGCGTCTGTGGGTGCCGACGTCTCCACGGGCTTTTCATCTGCACTGAATATATTAAGCGAAATCAGAAAGGCAATCAGAAAAATCAGAATCAAACCGACAATCGTCCCCATAACGGCAAGGATTCTGTTTCCGTTTTTCTTCTCTTTTTTTGCACTGTACGTACGTCTCTTTTTTTCCATATGTAAAATTCCTTTCTACCAGCTTTGTATTACTTCTTATTATATTATACTACTATTATACCATTATTTGCAAATAAGTAAATGATTTTTTGAGAAATTTCCGAAAAATATTTTTGACGGAGTGCCATCGCATAACATTCCAGCTGTGTTTTGTATCGCTCGGCAATCTTGTTTTTAGGCTGTGGTGCATCCGTTTTGTAATCCAAAAGAACGATGCCGTCTTTTTCAAAAAAGAAGCAGTCAATAATGCCTTGCATCACAATTTTTTCGTTTTTATGAGCACTGTCTCCCGTCAGAAGGGATGCAGGTATTGTTTGGGTAAAAGGCATTTCTCTGTACACTTTTTCAGATTTTCGGATTCTGTGTCCGATCTCTCCATCCCAGAAGGCAAACAGTTTTTCTGCATCCACAGCCTCCGCCTGTTCCTCGGAAAGTATTCGTTTTTTTGCCAGCGAGGCAATATATGAACGAATTTCCTGTAGAGTGCGTACCGTACGAAAGGGGATATTTTGCATGATAAAATGCATCAGCGTCCCCATGTCCGCCCCACGGATATTTCCGCCCATGTTTAAAAAACGGGGCGTCCGAAGTGTAGTGGCACGGTAGAGCGGAAGACTGATTTCATCGCCTTCCTCTTTCAGCCGCTTATACTCCGTTACCGAAATTTTGGAGGGAATTTTCTGCAAATCCGGTGCAGGATAAGTATAAGCCAGAATATTTCGCACCCCCTCTGTCGGTGCGATGGGCGTTACTGTTTTTTTCACTTCTTTTTTTACTTCCCTTTGCTTAGGAGGCGGTAAAACATTGATTTTAACGTTGTCAACATTTTGCGCCGCCCTCCCCAAAAGGGTTAGGAAGCTTCCGGCATGAAGTATTTCTGAAGGTGAAAGTCCGCCGCGGCAGTTTTTCAAAAACGCATCTGCCGCTATCGAACCGGTAATAATCAGCCGTTCCTTCGCACGGGTAAGTGCTACGTACAAAACACGAAGCTCTTCCCCTACCTCTTCGTTTTTCTTCTGAATTGCCACAGCAATCCGTGCAGGTGTTTCATAGCGGATTCGTCTATCCGGCTCCACATGAGAAATCCCGATGCCCAAATCCTTATGAAGTAAAAATGAGCCTTTAACCGATTCACGGCTAAACTGCCGCTGTGTCCCTGCCAAAATCACGATAGGAAATTCAAGACCTTTGCTCTTATGAATACTCATCAGTCGAACCACATTTTCACCTTCACTGATTAGCTTCGCCTCGCCCACCTCTTCGCCACGGGATACCATTCGCTCCAAATACCTCAAAAAATGGAACAAACCTCGAAAGGATGTCGCTTCAAAGTGGTGTGCCTTCTCAAACAGAAGCTCCAAATTGGCTTTTTTCACATCACCACCTTCTGTGCCGCTAACAAATCGAAGATAACCTGTCTCTTCAAAAAGACGTAAAATAAGGGTATCCGTTGGCAAAAATGCCGCCAGACGACGCCACGTGCGTAGCTTTTTTAAAAAGGCACCACACTTTGCACCCAAACTTGTTTTCTCCCTTGCTGTTGCCACGACGGCAAAATAGAATAAACGTTCCCGGTCCGCAAGCCGAATTCGGGCAAGCTCATCTTCTGTGAAAGCAAAAAAGGGGGCACGCATGGTACTGAGAAGCGGAATATCATCCTGCGGATTGTCTATGGTGCGAAGCAGAGAGAGAAAAACGGATATTTCCACCGTTTCAAAATAACCGCCGCCCACGTCACAGTAAAGCGGAATCTCCATCCTTTCACAGATCGCACGAAGCGGTGCCGCCATATCCCGTGCTGTACGCATAATTACGGCAATATCGCCGTACTGTGCCGGTCGATATGTGCCTTTTTTCAGATCATAAACTTTGGTTTTTAAGGCTTCCTGTATTTTTTCTGCAACCAAGCTCGCTTCGTTCTCCAGCCGCTGTACTGCCTTTCCATCCGTATCGGCTATGGCAAATTCCACGAATGGTCCTTCCGCTTCCGGATACGCAGCTCCCGGATAAAGCCTTTCCTTTTCCGTATAGTCAATGCCGCCAACCTCACGGCACATAATCTGTGCAAAGACCTGATTGACAAACCGGAGAATTTCCGGACGGCTTCGGAAATTCCGACTGAGTGTGATCCTTCGATTCGGCCCTTCCTCCCTATATAATTCGCTTTTCTGCACAAAAAGCTCCGGGCTCGTTTTACGGAAGCCATAGATGCTCTGCTTCATGTCACCCACCATGAACATATTCGGCTGACCCACGCTTTCGCCGGATAAGAGGGTAAAAAGAAGCTCTTGGACATCGTTACTGTCCTGATATTCATCGATATAAATTTCATCGTATTTATCACGGAGCGTACAGGCAATGGCAGAAGGCTTCCGCCCTTTTGATGTGTCTTCCGATAAAAGACGAATGGCAAAATGCTCCAAATCACTGTAATCCAGCACATTTTTTTCCCGCTTTAATCGGGCATAGATTTCCGAAAACTTTTGCGTCAGTGCACAAAGTGCACGAACATGAGGCTCTGCCCGACGCATAATAGCGGCACATTCCTCTGCATCGCAATAAATCCTGTCACAGGCTTCATCCACTTGTTTTTTAATATCTTTACGCACTTCCTCTGCTTCGTCAGTCAGGGCACTTTTCGTTTCCCGTCTCCGTCTTGACCATGCGAACATGGCGATTCCATCATATAAGGTGTCCCAATCCCTTCCCTTTTCACAAAGAGATAAAAGCATGAGACGGTCCGCCGCAAATACTTCTGCGTAACTTTGTGCTTCTGCAAAAGCCGCTTGTGCATAGGCACAGCGTTCTGCCGCACCGGACAATTCTCGCACAACCCCTTCCAAAATGGCCTTGGCATACGGAGATTTCCGAAAAGCATCCCCATCCACCATCGCATACAGCTTTGCCTTATCGCGTAGCCATGCCTCCGGGTCCGGCATACTTTCCGCAAAGCTATAAAGAGAAATGGCAATTTCACACAGTATACTGTCATCCTTCATTCTGCTGTAACAGTCCGCAAACTCTAAAAATGCTTTGTCGCCGCTTCCATACATTTCCTCCAGTGCTTCATGTGCCGCTTCCGAACGAAGGAGATTGGCCTCTGCGGCATCGCATATACGGAAGCCACCGTCAATACCTGCTTCCACGAAATGCGTGCGAAGGAGCTGAAGACAAAAAGCATCCATAGTGGTAATGGAGGCTGACCCAAGAAGGGAAAGCTGTTTTTGCAGATGTTTATTTTCCGGGTCCCTAGCCAGTGCCTCTGAAAGGCTTTCAGAAATACGGGCACGCATTTCTGCCGCCGCCGCGTTTGTAAAGGTCACAACTAAAATCCGATGAATATCAATTCCTTCCTCCAGAACGCGACGAAGAATTCTTCCTGTCAGCACTTGGGTTTTTCCGCTACCTGCCGCAGCGGAAACGAGGCAGTTCGCCTTTGCACCGTATACGGCTTTTTCCTGTTCCGGCGTCCAATTTACACGCATGCCTCTCCCCCCATTTCTTCCCAGATTTCTTCCGTCTTCCGCTTACCTATATCCCGAAAACCGGTACCGTCATGGGCACAAAAGGATGCAAATTTACAATAGGTGCAGGCGGACACATCGCTCTTTCGGTAAGGTGCAATGTCTACGCGGCCTTCTTCCAGTGCAGAAAGAAGCTCTATAACCGTCCTCTTCACATGACGGGAAAGGGTTTCAAACTGTTTTGCACTTGCCACACTGCCGGTTACGCCTGACTGACCAATCCTTGCCGGCAAAATCTCGGAGCTATTTTCCATGCTGGTATCCATTTG
The DNA here is from genome assembly GCA_015068765.1 of Oscillospiraceae bacterium. GTDB lineage: Bacteria > Bacillota > Clostridia > UMGS1883 > UMGS1540 > SIG447. Next base: position 4,502 of record SVJY01000032.1, on the reverse strand, counting down.
CCGCAGAACCTTTTCATCGCTCAAAACTATACCTTTTAGTTTAAAGGCATTCCGGCGTATTTTCTCAATTTTTTCCGGATCTTCCGCCGGAGAAGCATCCACAACCGGGTCCACAAGGCGAAAATAGAGCATCCCGGCCGGCTTTGCCTCGCCGCCTGTGATAAAACGGTTTTCCGGTGCACAAAGAGCGGAAATATACACTGCAAGCTGTAAATTCAAGCCCCAATACACATCATCCAATTCAAAGTCCTTTGACCCGGATTTGTAGTCAATAATACGCACAAGTGTCCCTTGGTTTTCCGGTAGTCTAAGTGCATCCGCACGGTCAATCCGTCCGGACAGCTTCACCCTTCCCCCGCCGGGCAAGGTAAAGGTCAGCGGTTTCAGATCGCCGCCGTCACGAAATGAGAGTTCGTAGCCAAGGGGTTCAAAATCACATCGTTTCATATGAGAAGCAAGCATGGTAATCGCCTGCTTTACGGCCTTTTCCAGCCGAACAAATAACTGTGCATACCTCGGGGAGGTTTCAAGCATATACGCACTGAGACGGCGATCTAAAACAGGGACAATTTCTGCAAATTCCCGGTCAATGTATGCTTCATCCACCTCGTGCCATCTTTTTCCGTTTTCCCAAAGCCGTCTGGAAAAAAGCTCAAGAAAATCATGCAGAAATCGCCCTGCGTCCGAAGCACCGGGTTGCATGATTTTCCGTTCCTTCGCCCCTAAAATATAGGTTGCATAATAGGAAAAAGGACACGCCGCCAGCTTTTCAAGTCGGGATACGCTTCCGGTGAGCGTTTCGCCCATTATGGCATGGACTGTTTCCGGCGAAAGATGGCGTACCCGGTTTTTATACGTTAGGGTTTCGAGCGCTGTTTCCGTCTTTTCGGGCATATTTTCCATGAGCCAGCCATATGCCGAACGCATTTCCTCACGCACTGTGCCGGACCGTAAATCGTGCAGAAGGTATTGCAGGGTAATCTCCGGAACGGAAATTTTATCCGTCTCCTCTATACCGAGGAGCATATTCCGTTCCTTCAAATGTGGAAAAAGTTCCCGAATTCGTTGGTAGATACGGGAGGAACGCTGTGTTGCCCCCTCCATATTTGCCGCCGGATAACTGACTTCCAAAAACGCTGACGGAATGGTAAGGCACTTATAAATCAGATATTCTTCCTCATGGAGTGCTTTTGTTTCGGCACTGGAAAACTCCAGACCTTCCGCCATGAGCAAGCTCCGTTCCGCATCGCTTAATATACCGCCACGATCCAGCGGTGCAGGAAACACACCGTCCTGCACGCCAATCACGAATAAACCCTTCACATCATAGCCCATAATGCGATCTATGCTACCGACAGAAACGCCGTCCTGTGCCGAGGGAATGATGCCGGTCTTCACTTCTCCCAGCGCCGTGCGAAGTACCGCATACAGCCGCTTTGTGCTGATGGTTTCTTCGCCGAAAGCATCGCAAACCCCGTCCAGGGCATCCATAAAATCATTATAAACGCCTCTGTATTCAGCGGCAGTGGCAAAGTCCCCCTTTTTTTCAAAAAGACGTGCCAAAGCAAGTACACGCCTCGGAACCTTCATTTCTTCCAAGAAGGCATACATTGCCCTACATTTTTCTGCCGCCGACTTCCCTATCTTCAAATTTTCTTCGAGACGTAAAAGAGGTGAAATAATTTTACGCCGTGTATCATCTGCAATTTTTTGTACTTCGGCATCTGCATCCGATTCCCGGTCTGCATACGCCGCCGCACGCATATTCCATTTTTCTTCTTTTTTCCATACGTCACCACGGATTCCTGTGGCAAGGACATAATTCTCCAAGGTATCCACCGCTTCGGAAGACACACGTAAAAATCCCGATTTTATATATCGGAAAATGCTTTCGTATGTATATCCCTTTGTAATCAGCTCCAGTGCTGACAGAGCAAAAACGGTAAAGGGATGCTCCAAAATATTGATTGTTCTGTCCATGAAAAAAGGAATGCCGTACATCGGCAAAACCGCTTCAATATACCGTTCATAACCGGCCGTGCTCCTTGCACAGATGGCGATATCCCGAAAAAGATATCCTTTTTCCCTACAGAGCCAAAGAATCCGACGTGCCACATGGTGTATTTCACCCAAGGGGTTTGCCGCCGCCACAAGATGCAAATTCTCCGGCTGCTCTGAAAACGGCTTTGTCGGATAGGTAAAATATGCCTCCTCCAGAAAAGAAAGCGGCACACTTACCCGCCGTTTTCGTTCCATGATAACAGGCGACAGCACCTCGGCTCCGGTTTCCCTTGCGATTGCAAGTAGTCTTTTTTCCATTTTTTTATGTAAAACAAAGGGGGCGACGTTTTCGCTCCCCGGAGCAAAGCACAGCGTAACTGTTACAGAAACACCTGCCGAAAGCATGGCACGAATAGCCGCAAATTCCGAAGCATCAAAACCATCAAACCTGTCCAGATAAACATCTGTACCTTCCAGTACATTCTTTTCTTGCAAAACACCTGCCAATCGGTATAAATCGTCGTCCCGATCTGAAAATTTTACCTCTACCGCCGCCGTGTAGGCCTCATATAACAGCGCCAAGTCCATTAGCTTATTTTCCATATGCGGAAGGGATGTCGCCGCTTGTCTTAGGGCCTCTGCCGTAATCATATACCTTTTCATTTCGCCGAACAGCTTCCCCAGCATCCCTGCCATACCCTGTTCTCCCACAAGTCCTCTGAGTGCTGTCAGCTTCGATTCCGAATCCACCAGGATTTTTTGTATAAGAATAGCCTTGACACGGTTATCCAGAGGTGGCAGTGCCGCCCCTTCCTCTTCTGTCAGAATGCGAGCCGCAAGCTTTTTCAGACTTAATACTTCCACGCCGCCAAGACCGTGCACGTTTACAAGATTACAAATTCGCTTTTCCGCCGTAAACGTAAACTGCTCCGGTGTGATAAAATAGATATGTTTTCCGCTTTCCAGTGCCTCTTTTATGCAAAAACTCGTTTTTCCGCTTCCGATTTTTCCGTAAATCAGCCTCAGCGACATATTGCCTCTCCTTGTAAATTCCAGGTTTTGGTTTCAGTAATTTTTACATCTGCAAACTGTCCGACAAAGGATGCGTCCCCTTTAAAATTGACAATTTTTCCACCCTCTGTTCGTCCTGTCATCATGAAAGGGTCTGTCTTGCTTGTTCCCTCGCAAAGAACACGGTAAACCTTACCTAAATATGTTTTGTTAATTTCGCCCGAAATTCTGTTTTGTACTTCAAGCAGCCGTTCAAAATTAGCCTTTTTCTCTTTTTCAGTGAGTACGTCCTTCATTTTTTCCGCCGGTGTGCCTTTCCGGGGAGAAAAGATGAAAGAAAAAATCGCATCATACCGCACCGTCTCCAGCAAAGACAGTGTGTCCTCAAATTCCGCCGTCGTTTCACCGGGGAAGCCGACAATAATATCTGTCGTAATGCTAAGATCGGGCATAAGCTCTCGTGCATACTCCACAATGGAAAGATATTTTTCTCGGGTATACCGGCGGTTCATAGACGCCAGTACGCGGTTGTTGCCGGACTGCACAGGCAGATGCAGACATTTGCAAATATTATCTCGCTCCGCCATTACCCGGAGTACCTGCGGGTTTAAGTCTTTCGGGTGGGAGGTCATAAAACGGATTCTTTCAATTCCCGTATCGCTGACCTTTTCCAAAAGTGCCGCGAACGCTTCACCACCGCCCATATAGGAATTCACGTTCTGCCCGAGAAGCATAATTTCTTTATAGCCGCTTTCTCGAAGAGAACGCACTTCCTTCAGTATATCCTCCGTGTTACGGCTCCTCTCCCTGCCACGGACATAAGGCACGATACAGTATGTACAGAAATTATTGCATCCGTACATGACAGGAACACCGGCTTTGAAGGAGCTGGCGTGTAGAGTTGGAATATTTTCCGTTACTACGGTTTCATCATAATCCGTATCAAAAACACGCCTGTTTTCGGTCAAATGCTGAAACAACAGGCGTGGCAGAGCCTCAATGTTATTGGCTCCGAAAACAATATCAACATGACGGTACACGGTTTTAAGGCGTTCCAGCACATGGGGCTCCCCTGTCATACAGCCGGACATTGCCACCACAAGACCGGGGTTCTTTTCCTTATAATGCTTGAAAACACCGATTGCACCAAAGGTTTTCTTTTCTGCGTTTTCACGAATCGCACAGGTATTTAGAAGGGCAAAATCCGCTTCTTCCGGGTCTTCTGTTAAGGAATACCCCATTGCAGATAAAAGCCCTTGCAGCTTTTCGCCGTCATTTTCATTCAGCTGACAACCGAACGTGCGAACATATGCCTTTTTATTATGTATAAGCCTCTTGACTGCACTGATGTAGCTCATATCGTAATCTCTCTCCGTCCGTCCATGGCACGTGCCAGCGTAATTTCGTCCGTAAACTCCAGGTCTCCACCCACCGGAATACCGTGGGCAATCCGTGTTATTTTCACACCGAGGGCTTTAATAGCTTTGCAA
>SVJY01000031.1 GCA_015068765.1 Oscillospiraceae bacterium | reverse complement strand
GTAGAACGGATTTTCTTCACCTGTCATACTCATCCATGCAAAAACCAAAGAGCCGCCACGGGACACAATATTCATTTTTCTCTTATGGTTTTTAATCTGTTCTATGGTCTTTTTTGTGATTCCGCAGTGAATGGTTACAAAATCCACACCATCCTGTGCATGAAGTCTTATAACATCAATAAAATCCTTTGCGGTAAGGGTGTCTAAATCTCTTTGATAGTGAATCACGCTGTCATATACGGGAACCGTTCCAATCATAGCAGGACATTCGCTTGTAAGCTTTTGTCTGAACGGCTGAGTGTTACCGTGTGAAGACAAATCCATTATAGCCTCTGCTCCCATATTTACTGCTGCCATAACCTTTTCCATTTCAATGTCATAATCTTTACAGTCTTTGGATACACCTAAGTTTACATTGATTTTAGTACGGAGCATAGAACCTACACCGTTTGGTTCAATACAGGTATGTAATTTATTTGCGCAGATTGCAACCTGACCTTGTGCGACCAAGTCTCTGATTTCCTCCGGTGCTTTGTATTCCTTTTCTGCAACTGCTTTCATTTCGGGTGTTATAATACCTCTTTTTGCGGCATCCATTTGTGTTGTGTAATTTCTCATTCTATCAGTTCCTTTCAATCAGATATTTTTTCTTCGGCAAAGTACGATGCAAGGTCAAAGTTATGCATCATCGGTCCTGAACCTTGTCCTAAATCAAGCTGTGCGGATAGAGCACTCGAAATATATTCCTTTGCTCTTTGTACGGACTCAGCAAGTGTAAAGCCTTTTGCAAGGTTTGATGCAATGGCACTTGATAATGTGCATCCTGTACCGTGCGTATTGGGATTATTTATTCGTTTTCCCGCAAACCATTGATATTCTCCGTTTGTATAAAGGAGGTCATTTGCATCATTTATGTTGTGTCCGCCCTTTAGAAGAACTGCACAGTCGTGTGCATCACCGATAATTTTTGCTGCCTTTTGCATATCTTCTTTATTTTCAATAGAAAGTCCCGATATAACTTCCGCTTCGGGAATGTTCGGCGTAACAAGTGTTGCAATCGGTAAAAGCTCATCTATCAATGTCTTAACCGCATCTGTTTTCATAAGAGATGAGCCGCTTGTAGCAACCATAACAGGATCTACAACAATGTTTTTTGCCTTATGGTATTTTAGGCTGTCTGCGATTATGCAAACAAGCTCACTTGAAGATACCATACCGATTTTGACGCTATCGGGGAATATGTCCTCAAATACTGCGTCAATTTGTTGTTTCAAAAATTCAGGAGTGGATTCCTGAATTGCTCTTACGCCGGTTGTGTTTTGTGCCGTCAGTGCCGTTATTGCACTCATGGCATAAACACCGTTCATTGTCATTGTTTTAATATCTGCCTGGATTCCGGCGCCTCCGCTGCAGTCACTTCCTGCAATGGTCAATGCTGTTTTCATCTTCATAGTTTCATTCTCCTTTCATTTTTCAGCATCGTTTTATATAGCGGCATAAGGTGGTGCCCCCAATCTGCCGCTTATTTTTTATTTATTTATACTGCCCCAAAACTTATCAAATTCTGAATAGTCCTCAATATAACAGTCTGCCATTCTTTTAAGTTCTTCTTGATTTTCTTCATGAACATCAAAAACTCCAACAGCCACAAAACCGTCTGTCTTTGCTGTCTTTAACGCATGCAAAGCATCTTCAAATACAGCTGTTTCGCCTTTTTCGGTGTTAAGATGTTTTTGCGCCTCACGGTATATGTAAGGTTCTTCTTTGCTGTGTCCTACAGATGCACAGGTGAATATTTCTGAAAAATAATACCTTACGCCGAGTCTGCCGAGTGCAGATTCCACCAAATGCTTATCTGTAACTGTAGCAATACACATTTTAACGCCTTTAGCTTTGAGTTTTTCTAAGAATACTTCCATGCCGGGTTTTAGCGGTACAGTTTCAGCATAATATCGCTTTACCATTTTGTTTACGCTGTCTGCAATCTCATCTACAGACAAAGTAACCCCATAGTTTTCTCTGTAATAAAGGGCAGCCTGTTCCAAAGTAAAGGTTTTGAAGGTTTCTTTCAAGTTCTTCTTTGGCTCTTTTCCGAGAAAACGAAGATAATCTTCGCCAATAGTGTCCCAAATAAACATCGAATCAAGGATTGTTCCGTCTAAATCAAATATTGCTCCTTTCATCATTGCTTTTTCAATTCCTTTGCTAATTTAAGCAGAATTTCGGTTTCGGCTTTAGGATCATCTGCTTTCATGATTGCTGACACTACGCAAAAACCTGCGATACCAATTCCTTCAAGTATCTGTACATTACTTCTATTGAGTCCGCCTATGGCATTTACAGGGATTGGCACAGCTTTGCATATCGCACCAAGAGTTTCGGTGGAGGTCAGAACGGTCTTCACTTTGGTAGTAGTTGGATAGATTGCACCTACACCAAGATAGTCTGCTCCAAGTTCTGTAGCTTCAAGTGCCTGCGGAACGGTTTTAGTTGTTGCTCCGATAATAAAATCATCACCGAGAATTTTTCTTGCCGTAGAAATCGGCATATCACTTTGTCCGAGATGAACACCTTCTGCACCCATAGCGAGAGCAACATCAATACGATCATCAATAATAAGCGGAACATTATATTTCTTTGTAAGTGTATGCACCTTTTCGGCAAGAGAGATATATTCTCTTGTAGTCTTATCCTTCTCACGAAGTTGCAGTAAGCTAGCCCCGCCTTTTAATGCTTCTTCGATTCTTCTTAAAAATTCTTCCTCGCTAAATCCGGTACTGTCTGTTATAAAATAAAGTGTTGTATCAAAATTCCTCATCTTCTTTTTCTCCTATACATAAAGATAGTCATTCAAAACAGGTTGCAGACCTTCGTCAGCAATGTCTTTATACATCTTGACAAGACTTCTGTTATCATCAATCTCAAACTGCTCATCCCCCTGAACTTCATCTGATTCTTTGCCACTGTATTTGCTTTCATGGTCTCCGATTCCGGTAGATACACCTGCCGACACCTTTGTTGCGGCAATTTTTACAATACCGTTTCTAAATTCTGCACTTTCACGGGAGGATACTGTAATACCGACAAAGGGTAAGAAGATACGGTAAGCACAGATTATCTGGCAGAGCTGTTTTTCGTGAACATCCAATGGATTTATTCTGTCATTATTGATAATCGGTCTGAGTCTTGGACAGGAAAGCGACATTTCCGCATGAGGATATTTTCTTTGCAGGTAGTACACATGAAGTGCACTCGCTAAGGCATCCTTTCTAAAATCTGAAAGTCCCAAAAGTGCAGAAAACGCCACACCGCGCATGCCGCCCATAAGTGCTCGTTCCTGTGCATCAAAACGATACGGCCACACACGCTTAGCCCCAAGCAGGTGAAGCTGTTCGTACTTTTCTGTATCATACGTTTCCTGAAATACAGTTACATAGTCAGCACCGCATTCGTGAAGGTACTTATATTCATCGGTGTTGACAGGATAGATTTCAAGCCCTACCATACGGAAGTATTTCCTTGCGAGCTTACATGCTTCACCGATATAATTTGTATCACTTTGACTTCTGCTTTCGCCTGTAAGGATCAGAATTTCTTCCATACCACTGTCTGCTATAACCTTCATTTCCTTTTCAATCTGTTCCATAGAAAGCTTCATTCTCTTTATATGGTTATAGCAATTAAAGCCGCAATACACACAGTAATTCTCACAGTAATTGGCTATGTAAAGAGGCGTAAAAAGATATACCGTGTTGCCGAAATGTTTACTTGTTTCAAATCTTGCCTTCTCAGCCATTTGCTCTAAAAAGGATTCTGCTGCCGGAGATAAAAGTGCCTTGAAATCTTCTACAGTACAAAATTCATGCTCTAATGCCGCTTTTATATCTTTGGCAGTATATTTTGAGTAGTCAAAAGAATTCATCTGTTCCATTACATTCCTGCAAACATCAGATTCAATTTTCTCCATACCCGGCAAATATTCCATGTGATTTTTTCGTGAAGAAGGATCTGTTTCTATCTGATGCTTTTTTGCAAGTGCTTCGGGAGATAAATACTCTGAATCCACAAAAAATTGATTTTCCATTTTTAATCCCCCTTAATCACGCAAAAATCCGGTAAGAGGATCGGATGCGGATGCACCACGAGTCAAAACTCTGCCAAGACCTGATAAATATGCCTTTCTGCCTGCTTCAATAGCATTCTTGAAAGCAGATGCCATAAGCGGAAGATTTCCGGCAGTAGCAAGTGCGGTATTTGCCATAATCGCAGCTGCACCCATTTCCATTGCTTCACACGCCTGAGAGGGTTTACCAATACCTGCATCAACGATAATCGGCAAATCAATTTCATCAATAAGTATCTGAATAAAGTCTTTTGTTGCAAGACCTTTGTTGGAACCTATGGGAGAAGCAAGAGGCATTATGGTAGCAGCGCCGGCAGAAACTAAGTCACGGGCAACATTGAGGTCCGGATACATATACGGCATAACAACAAAGCCGTCATTTGCAAGAATTTCTGTTGCCTTAATTGTTTCGGTATTATCGGGAAGCAGATATTTTGAATCACGCATAATTTCAATCTTTACAAAATTACCGCATCCTATTTCACGTGCAAGTCTTGCAATTCGTACTGCTTCTTCAGCATTTCTTGCTCCGCTTGTATTAGGGAGCAAGGTAATTCCTTTTGGAATAAAATCTAAAATGTTTTCTTGTTCCTTTGTGTTAGCTCGGCGTACAGCAAGGGTTATAATCTCCGCACCTGCATCCTTTACCGCCGCTTCTATCAAATTAAGAGAGTATTTTCCCGAGCCTAAAATAAAACGGGAATTAAATTCATGGCCGCCGATAACAAGTTTATCACTGTTCATTTACATTTCCTTCTTTCTATACTTCGTATTCTTCTGCTATAATTCTTAAAACTGTATGTGCCTGATGTGCAGCACAGAGCATTACTCTTGATGACACAAGACCGATTCCGTCTTTTGCATCGCTTACCTCATCACCGCAAAGATAAAATCGTCTTGAAACCCTTCGTGTATGTATTGCATTACTACTTTCAAGTCCCGCCATTCCCGATGCTGCCACTATATATTTATCCGGCATTTTCTCCAGAACAAGATTTGTTAGCATTGCCTTACATTCTGCGTTGTCGAATGCTTCACAGATAATATCGGCATCTGAAAGTATGTCCTTTGCATTGTTTTCATCAAGGCGAACTGTATGTATTTCAGCTTCAAGATAAGGATTTATTTCTTTTAGGTTATCCTGCAAGGCTTCTGTCTTGCTCATTCCGATTTGATTTACTTTATACTGCTGCCGGTGTAAATTTGTTATATCTACTTTGTCAAAATCTATCAGTACAAGCTTTCCTATGCCTGCACGGGCAAGAGAGATGGCTATGTTTGAACCAAGTCCGCCGAGACCGCATACGGTAACAGTTGCGGATGAAATTTTCTTCTGAAACATGGTTCCGTGTCTTTCATTTAATGCTTTTATCCATTCTTCTTTAGTCGGAATCATATTAACCGCCTCCTACAAAGCTTACAACTTCAACGCTGTCGCCGTCCTTAAAAACCGTATCAGTATACTGTACTTTAGGAACAATATCACCGTTTAGTTCAACTGCAACACGCATCTGATCGTAACCTGCGGAATTAAGATATTCTGCAACAGACTTACCATCTACATCTAAATTCTCTCCGTTAATTCTTATCACTCAAATCACCTCCAAAACTCAAACAAAAAAGGAGCTACCGATTTGGTAACTCCCAAGTATCCTTTGTTCTTCCCAAAGCCTGTGCTTTCGGCATCCCTACGTTGGCATTATCCAAATCAGGTTCTCGGTCGAAGGTCACACCTTCCTCTCAGCCTGTAACACAAGCTCCCGTCTGTTTAATTGTTATATGGATTATAACATAAATTCGTAAACATTGCAAGTACTTTTTTCAAAACAACTGACAAACCTGCTTTATTTTACAGCTTTTCCACTGTAATGTACACTGTGTACAAATTCATCGGCGTCGAAAACAAAAGCCCTTACATCCCGCATCTCCTCACCGTTTAGGAAGATTTTTTCAAAAGAAACATCATGTACCTGATGCTCTTCGTCAAATCCCGACAAACGAATTCGCATAGAGTTTCGGGATGTTACAAAAATATCTTTAAATGAAACGTGATGGATAAAGCCGCGTCTGTCTCCGCCGCTCGAATACTCCGGGTGCTTTGTAATCCGAACATTGATTACCAGCGGGTCCCATATTTTTTCCAGGTCCTTAGGGTATTCGTCTTCATCGGTTTGCTGAGTAAAATGTGCTTCCTGTCCGTTTTCGTTCTCAATGCGGATATTTTCAAACTGCACATTATAAATTTCTGCCCAGTCCACATTCATAACATCCAGTGCCGGTCCGCAAAGGTGAATGAGGTCACAATCCTCAAAGCGGATATCCCTGATTTTCTCGGCTCTTGTCTCCGCCCCGATTTCAAGACATTTTCCCCAATCGTTCCAAAGCACGCATTTTCGCACGAGGACATTCTCAAAAGTATCTGCCGTTACGCCGTCTCGTGTCATTTCTTCGGGATTTTGTGTCCAGTCAAAGCCTTTTACGCAAATGCAGTCGTCAAACGTCCGAATAAAGCAGTTTTCAATCAGAACATTTTTGCAATTATGCATATCAATACCGTCTGAATTGTACCGCCAACATCCAATGATTTTTACGTCTCGGATCACAATATCCTCACAGCATCGGGGACAAATATTGTACACCAAGGAATCACGGATCGTAATCCCCTCAATCAGGATATTTTTGCACCAATGGAGTCTTACGGTATGCTCTCTCAGTGAATTCCCCACATCCATGCTTCCGTCACCGGTCTCCACTTCTTGCAGGATTACTTCTTTATTTTTGCTGTTATCCAATATGCCCCGTCCAATGATACGGATGTTTTCCGCACCGTCTGCATATATGCTTCCGTATACAACGGCACCCTCGTCTATAAATAAGGTCTGGTTACTTCTAAGAGTAATCATGCCTGCATCATGAAATCCCGGCCCGTAATACAATGCGTCGGATGCATTTTTATCCGCATCGTATATTTTCTCTTCGTCCGCAAACACATGAAGTGCATGGTGCTGATCATCAAATTCAACCGTGAAATATGCAGGCTCGCAAAGCATTATCCGCACTTCTCCGTTTTCCACTTTATAAGAAATATTTTTTGACTTCGGACGAATGACCACAGACTGAAAAGCATACTGCGGCTTTACGCTGATTTCTACGCTACCGTCCATGGAAAACGAAAGAAATGCTGTTTCTTCCGCTTGGCTTTTGGGCCGCTGATGCCCAGGCCAACGGCGATTTATAGGGTGTGCAGATACATACGCCTTGTGCAGTTCCGCATCGTTGCCGTCAATTTTTACCTGATACCCTGTACCACACAGCTCTGCCGCATCATATGGATATACCTTGTAACCCATTTTCATTCCTCCTAAAGCTTTTTTAGTCTGTCAACATAACCGCTGAAAACGGTTTTATGGAAATTATATCTTTTGCTTTTACCGCATGGGCAGTCCCATTCGGTTCATCATATAACCATATGTCCTTTTCCGCATAGAAGGATTTTTCCGTATCATGGAAATTGACGACAAATTGTGCTTTTTCTCCGTCACAGCTCCATTTCGTATGCAGAAGCTCCGTAAATTCTGCATATGTGCCGTCTTTACGCACGAGCTTATAGGTGCCGATACCGCCGAGCTTTTCCGGCTTTTCCATGCGTCCAAAGCGAAGGAATTTCTTCCCTATTCCACGCCGCCATGCGTTAAGATTTGCCACATACTGCCAAAGCTCTTCCTGGTTTTTGGGTACGCCGACCTCATCCTCATCCACGCACCATGCCCAGTGAATCTGCCCATTTTTTCCTAAAACAACACTCAGCATATTGCCTGCCGCAAAGGCATAACCGATGGTAAAGGCAAGATTTGAAGGATTACCGAGTATATCCAGGGAATGTGCCGCACCGCAGAAGTTTCCGGCAAAGTTATTTGTATATTCATGGGTGATATACGAATAGGCCGGAACCGGCGTTCCGTAATAATACCACTTAATAAAGCGAAGGTCATTAAACGGGAGCTGTCCGATAAAGGACTCTGCAGCGGCACTTTCCGTTCCGAGAAGCATTTCACTTCCTAATGCACGGATACGTGCATTACCTTTTTCCTGCATTCCCAGCATTGCCTCTGTCAGCCATTTGCCGGGCGTGGCCGGGTGGCCATGGTTTCCGGAATAACAAAACTTTGCGTTTCCGCCCCAATTCTGGTCAAAAAATTGACAGTAGTCGCAGCCGCTTTCTGCAATCTTTTCAATTTCCTGTGCGACAATATCGGAAACCGCATCATGCGCAGGACAAAGCGAATATGCCTTGCGAATACCGTCCAAGGTGCTGGTTTCCAACAGTTCCTCTTTCGGGGAACGGCAAATACAGTTTTCTATTCCATATTCTTCATAGGCTTTATCTGTGTTATATTCGGGCACAAGCCAGGACTCTGTAGTCCAGCCGATGCCGCTACAGTAAACGCCTGCCAGATTCCCCTTTTCGTGGAGCATCCGGACTGCCTTTTTAAAGCCTTCTTCCCCACCGTACGGCGGCCAGACAAAGGGCGGTGCCCAAGGTGCCGTACCTTCCCAATGCATCATCAGTGCCATTACGCGGCAATCTAATTTTTCAGAAATGGCATTTATATATTTCACGCCTTCTTCAAAGGGATAATAGCAGTTCGGTGTCATATCCCCTGTGTCTTTTCCGCCCCGTATGGGGTAAATAATAATTACGGGTGAATCATCCATCCACGCCGGTAAGGACTTATTCTCTCTGAGTGGCATGGGTCGCAAGGCACTTTTCTCAAACCAGCTTCTGTATATATCTGCCGCATCGTACCAATCGCCGTAGAAGCCGCCGATTACGACGTCATAGCCCATTTCCCATTTACCGAGCACACCGCCGGGCATCACTCTGTGCTCAAGGCAAAGGCCTTCTTCCGTGGGACGTACTTCCAACAGCTTCAGGTGATACGCTTCATCGTGGGTGGCAAAATAGATGCCGCCCGCTTCGGAATAATACGCCATAAACTGCATATGCCCCGTCCGGGGATAGAGACCGCCCATACCACGGTAGGTATAGGAAAGGTCACAGTATTTTGTTCCCATGTACTTTTCCCGAAGGGTAATATTTTCAATGAGACCTCCTTCGGTAAAAGACGTGTAAATAACGGAGTCGCCGCCGTTGTACCGTAAATCCAGCGGAATCGGCATTGTGCCGAAGTCCACCCATTCCACCGGCATTTCCGTGCGGTTATCAAAGGACATGGTTCTGTGCAGAAGACCGTCCCCTTCCTCCAGCCATAGCCGAATTTCCGCATCAAAAGCACGGTGGCCGATGCCGGTATACCGGACGGTAAGTGTGTTCCCTTCCCGAACGGATTCCACCGCCTCTGCCTCGTGGGAGGAGATACGTTCCTGCTCTCCATCCTCCCGGAGAAGGGACACAGTCAATGCCGCTAGCTTCTCTCCGGACAAAAATTCCCGGTTTTGATTTTTAACAGAAAGAAGTACACCTGTTCTATCTTCAATCTGTATACTAAAATCGCCTGTTTGTACTTTCATTTTCGCCTCCGATGATTCCTGTATTTACGCAAAACGACATAAAAAAGTCAGAGGCGGCACGGCTGTGCCGCCCCCATATGACTTTATTACTTTATAAATTTATTCCTGTACGCCGTATGCAACCGGATGCATCCCGGATGCAGAATCCCATACGAATACCTTGGCAACATAATCCTTGCCTGTTTCGTAGGTGCTCATGTCAAAGGTCATGTCCTTCCGGAACTGGCCTGTATTGTATGTAGAGTTTCTCACAGGGACCTCTATCGGGAAGGTTTCAATGGCCTGTAGCTGGAGACGATTGTCACTGGTTCTTTCGTACAGTGCCTTCATTCCCACATAATTCTGTACTGCCTCTCCTGTATTTCCCATCAGAAGGATACCGTTGAAGCTTGTGCCGCCGGCAATTTCTTCTACTGCAGAGCCGTCTGTGTTTTCAAAAACCACATTGTTTACCTTTGTAATTTCAATATCGTCCCACAGAATATAGGTTCCTTCAATTCCTCTGGTGTTTGCACCAATTATAATGCAAAAGTGTTCGTAACTCGGTACAAAGTATCTTGTGAAATACACCCATTCATTATAGGTACCCTGCAAGAAGTAACCATCATGGTTTTTGTTCTCAGCATACGGATTTAAGTTCCCCATGGTAAGGAAGTCTCCTGTCCCGGTACCTTGTCCCGCTTGCCCACCGACTGTCAGTGTAGTACATACATAGCTCCATCCATCCGCTGTACCTGTTCCCGGTGTTACCATCTTTACCCAGCCGCTTATCTTATAAAGTAAGCCGGGGGTTTTGTTATACTCATAGGTATAAACATTCTTGCTTACAACTGAGTCTGTACGCATTTTTAGGGCATAGGAACCGCTGTGCACGTCTCCTTCCTCGCTTGTGATGGAAATGTTATTTGCCTCTGTATTTTCCGCATCGTTTTTCCACGCCATTGCAGCATGTTCTAAAGACCAATTGGCTTTTAAAATACTGTCATTTTCATCCTCTGCTACATTTTCAAAGCCTTCTGTAAAGATTACATCCCCGTCTGCCATTGCAGGCACAGTCAACACTGTGGCCAGCATAGCCACTGTCAAAATAATTGTTGCAATTTTTTTCCACTTAAACATTTCTTTTCCTCCTAAATTTTTTTATTTTTTGCTTCATTTTCCCACCATTTTAAACCGGCCGTATTCTTTTTTCCGTCCACCTCCTTTTATACCTTTTCCAAAATCCGCTTCGCCATCATTTCCATCCCCAAATCGCCGGGATGATTGGCTACGCCCGAATGCGCAAAAAGACCGATAGCTTTCATCCTCTCATCCTCGCCAAGGTCCCCAAGCTCGGCAAGCGGAAGATGATTCTCCTTTGCATATGCGCGGATAGCATCGTCCCCGGGATGCCGCCAGAAGCCTGTTGTCATTATCGTTTTTGCCTTCCCGGAAGGATTCAGGTAATCAAGCAGCTTTCCCATTTCGTTTTTAAACAAAACGGGGTCAAATTCTGCTTTTTTGCAATTTTCCACAAACCGCATGATGATGCAGTCTGCCTTAAAGGCACGAGCCGCTTCATAAGAATCAAGTGTTTCGCTTCCGTTTTTATAATTACATTCCCATTCGGATACCTGACAAATGCAAAACGCCGCATCGGGATCTGTCTCTCGTATCTTTTGCATAATGATGTGTACATAATCCTTTTCTCTTGCCGATGCCGCCATACCCCAAAGACCATGCCAGCCGATTTCTTCCCGTATGCCATGCAGTGTCATAGAATTACCTGCGAATAAAATTCGCTTGCCTTTTCCATTCGGGTTTTCAAGGAAAACATAGTCCGATGCTTTCAGCTGATTTTTTGCATCCACCGTATTTTTTGAAAGAGCCGCATAGCTTTCCGCATTCTGCATCCGCATCCCTCCTTTCATAAGGAATCAATCCGTCATCCGATTGCTTTTCCTGCACCGGGAATCTCCGTCGGGGTAAGCCTTCCATCTTCTGTCCACAAGAGAACCTTTATCGAATATTCCGGCTTTGTACTTTGTCCGTTCATGTCAAACGGAACAGCCAAGCTGTACTGTCCTGCCTTTGTACCTGTACACGCCGGAACTACCGGAGAAAAGGGGTGAATTTTTATCAATTCCTTTTGACTGTCTCCTGTTTTCGCATAAAGTGCCACCGCACCGAAATAGCGTTTTTCTTCGTTTTGCGAATTCCCCATTGCAAGCTTTACGGTAAAGCTTTCGCCGCCGCGGATTTCTGAAAGGATGTTACCGGCTTCATCCTCCAAATGCACGTGAAATACATCCGACAAAAGGTGTGCTTGTGCCTCTTCCTCCGGAAGCTTTAACAGCACGGCTCCTCCTGCCCCAATCGAAAACGTGTACAGTGCAGCACTGTTTTTAAAGGTAAAGCCGTCTGTATTTCCTATAACATAATTCGTCGGTGTCTTTTCTCCCCAAAAATGCATCTGTATGTCTGCCGACGCATCTTTTTGAAGATTTAACAGCAGAACGTATGTATCGTCGGCACTTTGCCACGTTCTTGCAGAGTAAGCTGACGTATCTTCTTTTATCAAGCTACTGTTATTTACAGCGGAAAGTGCCGCCGCCTGCTCTGAAGAAGCAAACGCTACAAGCCCGTCTTTCAGTTTTGTATTCCATACCGCTTTTTGTGAATAATATCCGAAGCCCTTCGCACCAGCGGCAAGTGCCTGGTAAAACATCTGCCGAAGCTGGGTGACGTCAGGATTAAAATGCTGATAATCAAAAGCCTGAAGCACTGCATACACCGGCTTCTTCCCTTCCACTGCCTCCACAGCTTTTTTTATACCCTCTGCCACAAGGGAGGAATAGGCATTTGCGTCGGCCGCAGTTTGTCCCGGATAGGGATCGTGGCTCAGGATATCGCAATAGCGACCTGCCACGCCGAGAAGTGCCCTAGGTGCCTCGTTAATAACTGCAGGGTGAACCTTATCGTACTTCCGCACCAGAAGATAGGAGTTTAAGAGGTCATCCTCATAGTCGATTTGCAGGATGCCGCCCGGTTCATCCATCAGAATGTAGCCAAGGACTGCCGGGTGATCATGGATTCTTTCAAGCACTGTCTCCACAATTTCCACGTTATTCGGATGGCCTGCCGGAAGCATTTTATAGTAAAGCCGCAAAAGAGCCTTCATCCCGTTTTCCTGACACAGGTCCAAGGTGTCTTCCACCAAATCCGGGTCAGGCATCATCCAGTTTTCCAGGATGATCGTGTTCGCACCCATGGCTTTTTCCCTTGCCATTCCTTCTGCCGTAAAAGTGTTATAATAGAAATACACCGGAATAAAGGGCTGGTTATGGATGATAATGTTCCCGGCATCATCTAAAAGCGTGGGTCTGTCAAAACGATATACAGGAGCCGTAGCAGTATAGATTTCCTTCTGGCTACTGTCATAGGCCGTGGCACGCACTGTGTATTCCTTTCCTTCTGCGGCAAGGAGAGAAAGTGCCGGCATATAGGTAAGAGTTTCCTGATAGGGATATATTTTCTCATCTACCGCCTGAGTACCATTGTGCAAAGAAAGCTTGACGGTTCCCCCAGTAAGTTCCGGATAAAAGGTGGGATTCATCCGCACCGTGGCCGTTACATTACCGCCCCACTCGGTGTAGTAAAACGCCTGCTCTGTGGAAATCGAAAGGGCGGGTATGGGTGTGGTGGCGCGAAGCACCACATCGTCAGCATACAGCGTGCCTGCCGTGTCAAGGCGGATATACACCACAAAGCCGTAAATATCCTCTGGCGCAGTAAAAACATAGGAATGCAGATGCCATTCTCCGTCCGTCTTCGGATCCATATAGGGGGAATATGTCCAGCCCTGCGGCTTGGTACATTCCGCATCCGTATAAAATTCAACCTTGAACCTTACCCCATTGGTAAGAGCCTCATTTTGAAGAAAATAGGCAGAAAGCTCGTACTCTGTGCCGGGGAATGCCGGCACTCCCATTTGTGCAAACCACACGCCGCTGCCTTTGCTCGTGAGCACGGCACTGCCGCTTCCCGTCCGCTTCTTTGCCGTTGTTACACTGCCGCCGCCACCGGAAAACCAGCTTTTATTTTGCTCAAAGGAGGGATTTTTCAGAAAGTTTTCATACCCTGCCGCCTCCATAGCCGGAGCAGTACTCCACAAAAACGCCAGACAAAGCAGTATAGATAGAACTTTTTTCATTATGCCTCCAGAAGTGCCCCGTCAATGGGTGACGCAGGCGTAATTTTATAGAATGCAGCCTGTCGCCAGGTGAGCCAGTGGGTCAGTGTACCTTCGCCGTTTACCGGAGAAATGTCGCCACCGCCTAAAAGCTCTGCAGTGTAGCTGCCAATGGTCACCTTGCCGTTGCTGCTTGTCAGCGGAATGGAAATTTCATAGCCCGGCCGTTCTTCGATGGAAGGATCCAGATCCAGGATAATCATATAAACAGATTCACCGCTGATCCAGGCATGGTATTCGTACTGTTCATTTTTTCCGGAGGTAAAGGTTTTCCGTTCTCCGGTTGTGAAATACTTAATGGCTTCGCCAAATTCCAGACCCACAAATTTCTTCATCCCGTGTCTCATATTTGTCCCGTAAAACGGTACAATATTCCCGTCAAAATCCCGGGTTGCATCCACAAAGGAGAAATAGGAAACACCGCATACGCCTTGCATAAGTGCCTGATAGGTCATATGTCTTATTTCATTCGCTGTTGGGAAATATGCTCCGTAGGTCGAGGTATGCATACCCCAGTCAAAGGCCTGCAAAACAGCAATTGTAGCCTTTCTGTTTGCCGCTTCTGCGGTCTGCTTCATTCTGTCAGTTACAAAATTCACCGGGGAATACTTTGTGGGATTTTCACCTACATAGGGGTCATGGCTGATAATATCGGAACGCTTTGCCACCGTCTCAAAGCCTGCAACTGCAGCTTCGTTGGTAATAACCGGATGCACCGGGTCTATGTCCCGGATTATACGGTAGGTGTTCCACAGATCCACATCATACCCTTCGCCGATAACGCCGTAGGGTTCGTCAGCAGAGAGATATCCCAGCAGTGCCGGATGATCCTTTACAAGCTGAACCACCTTTTTTGTCTGCTCCGCATTGGAAGAATGCCCACCGGCATTCATTTTATAATAGGTAGCTACAATGGCTTTTATCCCTTCTCTTTCGCAAAGATCGAGTGTCTTTACAATTTCCTCAGGTTTATCCATCATATTATTCTGTATAATAATGGTATTGGCACCGTATTCCTTCTGCTGACGGATGCTTGTTTCCGTGGCATAACCGTGGTACCAGTAAATGGGCACAAAAACTTCTCCGTCAATCTCGATTTGCTTATTCTCATTGATAATCGTAGGCCGGTCATACCGGAGTACGGATTTCTCCACAACAGTTTTTGCCTGGCCGTCTTTCGTGACAGGTGTGACAGCGATTTTATATTCGGTGCCGATTTTTTCAAGCTTCGTGATGGGGAAGGTAATAGTTATAGTTTCTTCCTCAACTGCTTTACTGCCCAGATCAGCAAGCTTCACACCGTCAGCATACAGTGCTGCTTCCACCTTACCGCCCTTCATTTCCGGGAAGGTTTTTGTATCTACCTTTAGTGTGGCCGTCACGTCGCCACCCCATTCGGTATAATAGAATTCTTCGTCGGTGGTTACCGCCAGTATGGGAGTTTCCGAAATAGCATAGCAGGTCAGGTCATCCGCATAAATGGTGCCTGTTCCGTAAAGACGGGTGTATACTGCCACATAGTATGCACTTTCCGGTGCAGTAAAGGTTACGGTAAACGGTGCCCAGATGCCGTTAACAAATTCCATGGCCGTTGTATCATAGTCTTTACCAAGGGATGTTTCTGTAGAAACCCGATTTTCCGAATAGAACTCCAGCTTATACCGGATTGTACCTGCCACATTCTCTGCCTTGATATAGGAACTCAATGCATATTTGGTGGTAGGCGATATTTTTACCATAAACATAGCCCAGGGGTTTCCGCCGCTGTCTGTGGTGATTTTTACTGCTTTTTTACCCGTGTGAACCGATTCCTCCGATACGGAGACAAAGCCGCCGTCCCATGTTTTATAAGCTTCCCAGCCGCCTTCAGGTGCACCGTTTTCCTTTACTTCCTCAAAGCCGCCGTTTGTGATCAGCTCAGGTGCATTGCCGTACCGCTCAGGAAGGGGCGATGCTACCGTGTTCTTCTGAAAAATTCTTGTGGGAACGGTAAACGTTACATCGTCATAATAAACAGTGCCGGTACCGTACCAACGAAGAAGAAGATTCATAGAGCTTGTATTTTTCGGCATCACAATTTCTCTTGTAAACTTACGCCATTTGCCCGGCCGGGTGGTAAAACCGGAAAAGGCTATCTGTTGAACGGGAACACCACCTGCATCCAGCATCTCAAATTTAACTTCCGGATAAGCATTTTCCGAGGCCTCGGTAATATTGGCATAAAAGGTCAGCGTATAGGCTGCACCCGGAATAATCCCATTGACCGTCTGCATCATATACGCATTCTGGGAATCAGAAGTCAGGTGCAGTTTGACAGAGCCCGTGCCCTGATTGGCCGCTTCTGTGGTGAATTCTGCCCCTGCCGTTGCATTCCAACTACCGTTTTTTTCAAAGGTTCCGTTTTTCAGAACATCCACGCCTGTAGTAGCGGCCGAAACATTCGGCACGCCTGAAAGCAGAAGGACTACGGTTAACAAGAGAACTAAACATTTACGAATTTTCATAGCTTCACTCCATTCTGCCGCTTTGCGGCTATTTCTTGTTTACTTCCAATCTCTATAGACAAAGTATGCTTTTATGGTATACGTAACCGCTATTTTTACCACTACATCTCCCGGATATAAGTCGTCTACTGTTATACGCTTTACATCCCCCGTCTTTTGATCCACCAGAAGACAGCTACCGGTAGAAGTGAAGAAATAGCTGGCCTTTTCCCCAGTCGGTCTTCCTGCCGTATCAGCCAGAAGTCCTTCGGCGATAAAGCCGTGATTATTAGCTCTTTCAAAGTGTGCCACGGTAACGCCGGAGGCGTAATAATTATATTTATCCAGAACGGATACATCGTTGGTTCCGCCCGTAAGCACATTGGCGGCCAACTCGCCGGCACGGTATTTAACGGAAATCATAGATGCCTTTCCGGTTATATCCGCTTCAAACTGAATAATGTCACCAACACGAAGATCCCCGGCATCCAAAAACATTTCACTTCGGTTGCCGCCGGGAACAGGCATTACACGTGTGGTCTGGCCGTCACTGTCCTTTCTGGTGTACCAGTAGATATCCTTGACAATGTCTGCATTGGCCGCCTTGTAAAGACAACGGAAATCCTCATCCACCCGGATGGTTTTTTTCACGCCGCTTGTGGTGTATACATCTAACATAGATGCCACTTCGCCGTCCTTGTTCATTCCAGTATATACCTTCTGAACGAGAGCATGCTCTACGTAATAGGTGGGGTATTCCAGAGAAGAACCCGTTCTGCCTTCCTGATGGTAAACAATAGCACCGGGAACGAAGGTTTCGCCTGTATCGTAGAACTCCATGTCGGGATAAGATGTATTATGCTCGAACATGTTGTAATCGTCCATACTATATGCATCATCCGGTGCATCCGCTCCGGGAATGATAAAGATTTTCGTGGTGCTTCTGGGAGCAATTCTTCCCACGAAGGTGGCAATATCTCCGGCAACAAACTGCACGTTTTCACGATAGACAGTGGTGCCGTCGTAGGATGCCAGGCGATTGCTTCTGTCAAGATAATAATCCAGACTGAAGTTTTCGTCTTCCGCTGCTGCTTCCGGATTCTTGGTATGATCCGTTGCGGTTTCAATCTCGGTCACTATGTTTTTTCCATCCGTTTCAAAGCGGAGAAGCTGACGGGTGACACCGGTACCGTTCCAGATGGCATTGGCCTCCCCTTCACGGAGAAGGTCATCCTTCTGAATAAAAGTGCCATTGAGCAGTAGCCGATCACCAATACCGAATACCGCCATTTCCTGTTCTTCCGTATACACCTTCAAATAGGGTTCTTTTTCAATGCCACCTACGGCCTGGGCATTCACAAGATAGCCGTACATATATTCGCGGTACTTTTCTGCCTTTACAATCTGTTCATTAAAATCAAGATAAAATACGTAGTCCGCACCCATTTCAAAGCTTGCTGGTGAGGCGGTTGCCAGAAAAGCTTCCGATAATGCGTAGGTTTTTCCGCCAATTATAAACGCATCATCCGTTTTTTCCGTTACAACCCCTTCCACTGCTTTATTGGAGCGCCAGACCTTCCGGTATCTGCCGCCCTCTGCAATGGAGATTACATCCTCAGCATATAAGTCATAGGCTTCGATTTTCTTGCCTTCACTGTCTCGGATCACTGTTGAGAACGCTGTGTCCGTCAGGGAAAGCACCATGCTGGTTCCGTCGGTGAAATATACGGTATCGTTATCGTAATTTACACTGCTGACCACATAATCCTGATAGGATTCTGCAATAACCGTATCGTAAGAGTGGCCACGGTCTTTAGAAATCAGCCGTACTGTACCCACTGCCGGCATCAGTGCACTTTCTGTCATCGCACAAGTCTGGCCGTTATGCACAAAGGCTGCCCCGGCAATTTCCACTTCATACTCCTTATCCCCTTCCATATATTGGAACAGAGACGTAGTGGTGTTTTCCAGAATGTCCTTGGCATCAACCTCTACAATCTTCGTGCCGGGGGCTGGCGAAAGGGATACTACCTGTGTTTTCTCTGCCGATTCCTTTATGTATACATCGCAAACTGCACCGAGGTATTCCTCTGCTTCGCTGCAATCCGCAATGAAGGAAACAAGGGGCGTGACATTTGCCACCAGTTCATTTTCAAAATATACTTCATTTTCTGCAAGCTTCCGGGTAGGTGTGGAAACCGCACCCATGTACGTAGCACCTACTTTGGCTTTATAGTGGGAGATGTGCAGGTACCGGTTCAAAATAGTATCTTCCGCCGTTTCGTACCTGCTGGCATCGTCGCCATAGCTGACCTTATCGAAAAGCTTGATTTCCAGTGCGTTATAGACGAGCTCGGCCATATCGCCCCGGGTAAAGGAATTATTTTCGGTTATCCCTTTGGTGAGATCAAGCTGATGTCCTGCAATGATGTACCCTGCCGGATAACCACCAAGGGCTTCCGCTTTCTCGCCATATCCCAGAAGGGTTACGAGAAGCTTTACCGCTTGCGCGAAGGTCACCGCCTCGTCCGGTGCAAAGCTACATTCCGAAATCCCGTTTACAAGGCCCATTTCATAGGCGGTCATAATGTTGTGATACGCCCAATGTTCCTCCGTAACATCTGCAAAAGCAGGTGCACCCACGGCCGCCTTGCCTTCCAAGTTAATAAGGCGAAGAAGGATGGTGGTCATTTCTGCCCGGGTCAGGCTGGCCTCCGGCACAAATTCCGTTTCCGTCATTCCTTTTACAATGCCGATGTCCGATAAAATATCCACCGCATTTTTGTGGGCATTTTCTTCCATGTCCGTATACACAGCAGCCTGTACCGGAAGGAAAGCCGTGCACAACAGTACCGCAGACAAACATACTGTCAGTAATTTCTTTTTGCTAAACATATTCGTCTCCTCCAAATGTGAATTTGTTCTCTTCCTGTTTTTCCAAACAAAAAAGCAACCTCTTTTCCTTATACATTTATTGTACAGAAAAAGAAGTCACTTTTCAATCGTAAATCTTTACCTTTTCGTGTCAGTTTTTTTTACTTTTCCTTGTATTCCGTGGGCAGACAGCCCATAAATTTCTTAAACTGGGTATAAAATCCGCTTCTATCCTGATACCCAACCTCTATCGCTATTTCCTCTACGGTCAAATGGGAGGCTCTGAGAAGTTCACACGCTTTTTTTATCCGGTTCTTATGGATAAATTCTATCAGGCTCATACCGTTTTTCTTTTTAAAAACTCGGCTGAAATAGGATGGATTGTAAAAGCATTTTTGTGCCAAATCCTTCAAAGTCAGCTTATCCGTACAGTTTGCCTCCACGTACCGGGTAATCTCATCAATGCTGATAGATTCGTTGGTTTCCGTTTCAATGCTTTCCAGCATTTTTCGGAAAATATGTACAAACAGCGACACGCCTTGCATCCGCATCATGGTTTTATATCCGTCCCGTTTCTCCGTCTGCTCCCGGAGCAAAACTTCAAACAGGCGTTCCACCTCCAGAAGGTCATCACCGTGAAACCGCAGAAAGGATCTGTCCGGCATTAATCCGGAACGGAATTCTGCGAATGCCGTCAATGTCAGAATATCAAAAATGTTCCGGCTGTCCCGCAAAGCTTCATCAAAGAAATCGGGGGACAAAAACAGATTATAAAAATCCATTTTTGTATTCACTTCAAAGGAATGGGTCTGATGATAATTGATAAAAATCAAATCACCCCGGCTAACCGAATATTCTTTATTATCTATACGGTGTACCCCTTTTCCGTTTGTGATAAAAACCACTTCCACGAAATCATGTAAGTGAATTTCCTGGCTACGAGAAAAAGCCTCTTTTTTTATATAAATTAATTCTGCACTATCGACAAAAGATTCTTTTCCGAATAGACGCATATCTGTTTCATCGCTCCTCACATCGCTTTGCGTTTATTATATCACAGATAATTCTTATAATGCAATGCCTAAATATATAAATCTATTTTACGCACAGACAAGTCGTCTCTCCTCTTTATACCCGACGCCGTGTACCGCCTGCTCTGCCATCGTATTCCTTCAGACAGTTTTCAGCACAGGGGTCCATCACAACGCCGACCTTATCTCCATAAAAGCCAAAGGCGACAGTCAGATTTCCCAGATGGTTGTCTACCAGATGGATGCGGAGCGTAAGGGTTCTTTCATCTGTCCAGGCACCGGCAGCCAGCATTTTATAGCCCCGTCCGAGAGGCGTATTCACCGTGTCGCCGCTGTAATAGGTTTCGGGGAAAAGCCCCTCTTTGTACCTGCACATTCCGAAATGAATTTCTTTTTCGCCCGTTTCGTTCGTATAACGGAAGATCCCCTGGTTGCCCTCCCATGTAAGGCACAGGTTCCGGATGCCCATATCATTCTTTTCCAGAACATATTCTGCCCCGTTGATTTCCCTCTGCAATGGGCTTTCCGCCTCGCCCTCGGGCAGAAGCATGGACAGATTGGCTATGGTTTCTTCCAGTTTCTCTCGGACCGGTGCATTTTCCGACAAAGGCGTATCAGAAAGGTTTCCCACAATTTCCACATGTACCGTATCAAAAATCAATTTGGCATAATAGGGGATATCCTGGCTGTAGCCTGTGCAGACAAACAGGAAATCCTCCTTCGGATAGCATATCGCCAGCTGCCCGCCCAGACCCCGGAAGGCAAAGGCGTTATCCCTATACCGCCAAATCTGATAGCCGTATCCATAGGTGCCGGGCTGCTTCCGACTGGGATAGGTGGAAATCTGGTTAGCGGTTGCTTCCCGGATGTAGGAGGCGGAAAGAAGCTGCTTGCCGCCCACGTTTCCTTCCTTCAGAAAAATATAGGCATAGCGGGCCAGATCCCTGGTGGTACAGAGCAGTCCGGAGCCACCCCAGGAATAACCGTCCGGTGCTTTTACGCACCAAGCATTTTCGGAAAAGCCCACTTCCCGAAGCATTTTATCCTTCATATATTCGATAAAGGGCTTCTTCGTAAGCCGTTCTACAATGACATTCAGAATATAGGTAGCCGAAGTATCATAGCGGAATATGGTGCCCGGCGGTCGCTCCGGTACCGCTTCAAAGAAGCTGTGCACCCAGTCCTTCCGCTGGAAGGAATAGGTAGTGATATGGGGCGATGCCATGCGGAGCAAATCCCGGATTGTCGCCTCTCTGGTATACGGATGCAGTGTTTCCGCAGGATATTCCGGAAAATAGATGTGCACCGGATCGTCCAGACAGATTTTCCCTTCGTCACACAATAAACCGATTGCCCCGGAAACAAAGCTTTTTGTAGTAGAATACATCCGATGCATGGATGATTTGGTATAGGGTGCCCAGTAGCCCTCTGCCGCCACTTCACCGTGCCGGAGTAAAAGCATACTGTGCATGGTCAGACCGTTGTCATCGAATATCTCAATTATTTTTTGAATACGGTCGGAAGGAATGCCTACCCCCTCCGGCGATGTGGCCTTGGGAAAAAATTTCTCCATAAAAAATCTTCCTTTTCCATAAAATGTAATAGGCTAAAAAATGACCTCTCTGCCCGTTTCAGCAGATTTATAAATCGCGTCCGGAATTTACAGCAAAATGATTTTAGCATAAAAAAATATCGAAGTCAATGCAAAAAACAGTACAAGTCAAAACTTACTACACAAATAAAAAAAACAGCAAATTCCACAACGTTTTACATACTTGATAAATCATCAGCTATCAAAAATATACCGGCAAACTGAATCAGATCAAACGGCAATACAAAAAAGGTGTTACAGTTAAGTATTTGACAAAAAAATCGACATAAAAACAAAAAATCGAGTGCTCATACATGTTATGAACACTCGATGTGGTGCGAGTGACGGGACTTGAACCCGTACGCCATAAGCACACGCCCCTCAAACGTGCCTGTCTGCCAGTTCCAGCACACTCGCATTTATTCAACGCCTAATAGTATAGCACACTTCTTTTCTCTTGTCAACCCTTTTTTTAAAATTTTAAAATTTTTTTGTCGTCTCCCTCTACATACTGTATCCGAGGGTAGTGCAGTAAGGGTCATACCGAAAAATACGGAAGCTTTCTTCCGAATATTTTGTTTCGTACAAAACAACAAGAAAAAAGCTTCCGTATTAAAATGTTTCCGTTCTTATTTTACTTCTACTCTCCAGCCGAAGGGGTCATCGCCCGTTCCGTTTTGGATGCCGGTAATTGCATCATAGATTTTCTGGCTGGTCTCCCCGATAGACCCGTCGCCAATCGTGAACACATCATCCTTATAGCGGAGCTTACCCACGGGAGAAATAACAGCGGCTGTGCCTGTACCGAACACTTCTTCCAGCGTACCGTTCTGACTGGCTTCAATCAGTTCATCTACAGAAATTCTCCGTTCTTCCACATCCAGCCCCCAAGACTTACACAGATGCACAACGGAATTCCGTGTGATACCCGGCAGAATGCTGCCGTTTAAAGAAGGTGTAATAATCTTTCCGTTAATCTTGAAGAAGATGTTCATCGCACCCACTTCTTCGATGTACTTTCTTT
>SVJY01000030.1 GCA_015068765.1 Oscillospiraceae bacterium | reverse complement strand
TCACGAAAGAATACAACTAAAAACAAAACTGACCCCGTATGAATTACGAAGTCAGCTTGTTGCTTAAAACTTATTTGAACTACAACAATGTCTTTTTTGTACTGTCTGCACAAAATGGTGCAGTTCAAAAAATCCTTCTGCTTTTTTTATTTTTCCTGAAATCTCCGGTCTATTTCTTCCGATCACTGCATATACTTTATTTTAGTCTTTCTATTTGGAGGATAAGAAAATGAAGCTTTTATTTGCCTGTGCAGAAGCCGCACCCTTTGCAAAATCCGGCGGTCTGGGTGATGTAATGGGTGCATTGCCGCTGGCGTTGTCCAAGATAAAGGATAATACGGTATCCGTCATTCTTCCCTACTACCATTCTATTAAATATAACCCGGCAGTATCTAAAGAATATATCTGTCACTTCCACATGCCCCTCGCCTGGCGAAACCAATATGTGGGAATATTCAGACACGTCATCAAAAACGAAGGTGTAAATAAACGAAACGAGCTTACCTATTATTTTGTTGATAACGATTACTATTTCGGGCGGGAAGGATACGGCTATGCGGATGACGGAGAACGGTTCGCCTTTTTTTCAAAGGCAGTACTGGAAGCACTCCCCCATCTGGGTTTTACGCCGGACATTATTCATTGTAACGATTGGCAAACGGGGTTTATTCCACTATTTTTGAAGGCCTTTTACCAAACACAGCTCCCGAACGTAAAAACCGTTTTCACCATTCATAATGTGGAATACCAAGGAAAAGCAGACCCCTCATTTTTATCGGAAGTTCTGGGCGTGGATGCATATTGGCGTGGTGCAGTGACCTTTGACGGGCTTGTCAATGCACTCAAATGCGGCATCGTCCTCTGCGATAGGCTTACCACCGTTTCCGAAACGTATGCACACGAACTGAAATACGATTATTTTGCCCACGGTCTTGCCGGTATTATACGAGAAAACGACTATAAAACAACCGGGATTGTCAACGGCATTGATACGAAGATTTATAACCCTGCCACGGATGTCTGTCTTCCTGTTCCTTTTTCCGCCGAAGCTCTTCCCGAAAAGCGAGAGAATAAACGGCTTTTACAGGAAAAAATGGGTCTTTCGGTTACGGATTCCGTGCCGCTTGTGGCAACAGTTTCCCGGCTTGTGCCGCACAAGGGGTTTTCTCTCATAGAAGCTGTGGGGCATCAGCTGGCACAGTGCGGCATACAATGGATTATTCTCGGAACAGGAGACAAAAATTATGAGGAATATTTCCGTACCCTTGCCCATCGATATCCGGCGACTGTTTCTGCACACATTTGTTTTGACGAGACGCTTTCCCGTACCATATACGGTGCGGCAGATTTTTTGCTTATGCCTTCTCAGTCCGAGCCTTGCGGTCTCTCACAGCTGATCGCCATGCGATACGGAGTTATTCCCATTGTCCGTGAAACCGGCGGACTTGTCGATACCGTCCCACCTGTTAATCCGGAAACAGGAGAGGGACGCGGCATCACCTTTAAAACCTTTAATGCCCATGACATGCTCCATGCCGTGGAGCGTGCCATAGAGCTCTACAATAACGCACCCTTATTTGAAACGATTCAAAAAGCAAACATGCACACTCGGCTTGACTGGCGAGAAAGTGCCAAGAAATACATGACGGTCTACCGGTCAATCTTATAACATAGCCACCGGAAACAAAGAAAGGAGTTTTCATATGAACCATCAGGAAGCAATAAAAAAATTGGAGGAAAAGTGCAATCTGCTTTTCGGCTGTACGTTGGACAGTGCCACCACCCAACAGGCATACCGTGCCGTCTGCCTGACTATTCGGGATATACTGACGGAAAAGCACCTATCCTTTGTCAGAGAAAACACCGCCCGGGAAGGAAAGCAGGTTCACTATCTCTCCATGGAATTTTTAGTAGGAACCTCTCTTCGGAATAATCTTTTTAACCTTGGGCTTGAACGTACCTTCGAGGATGCCCTCTCCGCCGCAGGCATCAATCTCTACGACGTATATAAAATAGAACCGGATGCCGGTCTCGGAAACGGTGGGCTCGGTCGGCTTGCTTCCTGCTACATGGACGCCGCAACCACACAAAAGCTCCCCTTCACCGGGTATTCCATCCGGTACGAATTCGGTATTTTTAAACAGAAAATTGCAGACGGCTGGCAAATAGAGTTTCCGGACGACTGGTTGAATATGGGCGAAGTCTGGCTACAAGCAAGACCGGATGATACCGTGGAAATTCCCTTCGGCGGACGTGTAGAAGAATGGTCCGACGAAAACGGGTATCATGCCATACTACATGATGCAAACACAGTGCTTGCCGTCCCGTACGATATGATGATTTCCGGTTACCGCACGGACAGCGTTAATCGACTTGTGCTCTGGAGTGCCAAGTCATCTCACAGCATCGACATGAATGCCTTCTCGCGTGGGGAGTATGTAAAAGCACTGGAAGAAAATACAAAGGCAGAGGTGATTTCCAAGGTCCTCTATCCTGCCGATGACCATATGGACGGAAAAATCCTCCGTATCCGTCAGCAGTACTTTTTCGTCAGTGCCTCCTTGCAGAGCATTACCAAAAAGCATATGCAACAATACGGTACAATGGCAAATCTGCCGGACAAACACGCCATTCATATCAACGACACCCATCCTGCCCTTGCCGTACCGGAGCTAATGCGAATATTACTGGACGTCTATGGACTTCCTTGGGACGAAGCGTGGGATATTACGGCACGGACGCTCACCTACACAAACCACACCATTATGCAGGAAGCGTTAGAACGTTGGAATGAGGTAATGTTCCGGGAGCAATTACCTCGTATTCACCAGATTGTGGCTGAAATCAACCGCCGTCTCCTTCTGTCTCTCCATGCCACCTTCCCCGGCGATCAGGCAAAAATTGATTATATGTCTGTCATTACGGGTGGTGAAGTGCGTATGGCAAACCTTTGTCTTGCAGCCTGTCACCGGGTAAACGGTGTATCAAAGCTCCATTCCGATATCCTGAAAAACGGCATTTTCCGGGATTATTATTCCATTTCGCCGCAGAAGTTCTGTAATGTGACCAACGGCATCGCCCACAGACGTTGGCTGGGACAGGCAAATCCGGAGCTTTGCACCCTTTTAGAAACGTTAATCGGGGACGGTTTTCTGGAGGATGCCACACGTCTTTCCAAGCTTGTAGATTATTATGACGACGCTACGGTACTGGAAAATCTTCGCACCATTAAAAGAACGAAAAAAATTGCACTCCGGAACTATATTTCGGGTGCAAACGGTATCAATGTGGACGAAAATTCAATTTTTGATGTGCAAATCAAACGACTGCATGAGTATAAAAGACAGCTTCTGAACGCCTTGAATATTCTTCATCTGTACCGACAGATGAAGGATTCGCCATCCGCCGACTTTCCGCCCCGTACCTTTATTTTTGCCGCCAAGGCATCTTCCGGTTATTTTATGGCAAAGCAGATTATCCGGCTCATTGTTGCCATTTCCAACACGATAAACGCCGATCCTTCCGTCCGTGACAAGCTGAAGGTGGTATTTTTAGAGGATTACAAGGTGAGTCTTGCAGAAATGATTATTCCTGCCGCCGACATTTCCGAACAGATTTCCGTAGCCGGAAAAGAAGCTTCGGGTACAGGTAATATGAAGCTGATGATAAACGGTGCCGTGACAATCGGCACACTGGACGGGGCAAACGTGGAAATCTGTCAGGCCGTAGGAAAAGAAAATATGTTCCTGTTCGGCATGACGACAGATGAAGTGGAAGCACTGTGGCGGCAAGGGTATATGCCTTCAGAGTTTGTTCGGAGAAGCCCGGCACTTGGGGAAGTCATCGATATGCTGACAAGCGGCATTTTGGGTGCAAGGTTTGACGATATTGCCGCCTCTCTATTATCCAATCGATTCGGTGCCGCGGATGCCTATATGACTTTAGCGGATTTTGACAGCTATGCGGCCGCACAAGAGCGGATTGCCACAGTATGGAAAAACAGTAGAAGCTTCACCAATATGTCTTTAGTAAATATAGCAAAGGCCGGCATCTTTTCTGCCGACCGTGCAATCAAGGAATACAGAGAAACGATCTGGCACGCATAAAGAGGCAGAAAAGTTTTTATAATTCCTTATCTGCCCTGCATTCCAGTAACAACACGCGTCCCCGATGAATCCGGACAGTGGCTTCGTCTGCGATAATTTCATTGCTGATCCCAAGCGTACTGCCGAGTGTAATCGTTGTTTCATCCAAGGGGTATTTCACCCCGGAGAGGGAAACCACCGCATCGCCCGAAAAAGGCAGGAGGGAAAGATACACGTTTTTTCGCCGCGGTAACGAGAGGCTGTCTTCCAGAAGATATATTCGTGTGTCGCTATCCTCAATAACCATCTCACAGCCCCGTTCTTTTGCCCAGTGCATCAGATATACGTTTGCCAGAAAATGATCCGCGCGTCCACCTGTTGCACCAATGACCAAGACCCGGCGATACCCGTGTTTCAAAGCGTGAGAAACGGCAAGCTGAAGGTCTGTCTCGTCTTTTTCCGCCGGATAGGTGTAAATTTCCCCATCCGAAGGTAAGGCGGTTTCCAAACTGTCAAAATCACCCAGAATAACATCCGGCGTAATCCCCAGCCGCATAGCATGGATATAGCCCCTGTCCGCACAGATCACATAGTCCCCGGACAGGGGCGTATAAAACGAATAATCCGATATGTCCGCACCTGCCATAATGACGGCACGGTTTTTCTTCTCCGTCATCAGCCTTTATAAGCAGTTTCTCTGAACTTGCGGATTTCTGCCGCCGGGTTCTCTGCGTAATAAATTGCCGCACCTGCTACAATTACATTTGCACCGGCCTCTGTAACATCATAAAGGTTAGAAAGTCCGATACCGCCGTCAATTTGGATATCTTTATCCGGTGCCATTTCACGAATTTCACGTACCTTACCCAAAACACCGGGGATGAACTTCTGTCCGGTAAAGCCGGGGTTTACACTCATAACCAGAATCATGTCGGCAAGGTCAATTACCTCTTTAATGGCACAGGCCGGTGTGCCGGGGTTAATGGCAAGACCTGCTTTCATGCCGTGGTCATGAATTTGTTGCAGTATACGGTGGATATGATTTGAAGCTTCCACATGTACGGTCAGTATGTCGGCCCCGGCCTTTTCAAAGTGATAAATGTACTTTTCGGGGTTTTCCACCATCAGGTGACAATCCATCACAAGACCTGTGTGGGGACGCAGTGCGGAAACCATGCCGGTACCAAAAGAGAGGTTTGGCACAAAGTGACCGTCCATCACGTCAACGTGCAGATAATCTGCACCGGCTTCCTCCACCATTTTCGTCTGTTCTCTGAGCATACCGAAATCGGCCGCCAGAATTGAGGGTGCGATTTTAATCATGTTTTTACTCATCCTTTCCTATTTTCCAAAATTTATTATCCCGAAGCTTCTCATAAAAATATTGATAGCTTTCGTACCGTTTTATATGAATGCGTCCTTCCTCTACTGCCGCTTTAACGGCACAGTCCGGCTCCTTAAGGTGCAAGCAACCGGTAAACTTGCATTCATCTTCCAGTGCTGCGAATTCCCGGTATAAGCCGGAAAGCGTATCTGCCGTTATTCCCGGAAGCTCTACGCGGCTAAAGCCGGGGGTATCCAAAATAAACCCACCAAAGGAGAGCGGAAAAAGCTCAACATGTCTTGTTGTATGCTTTCCCCGTGCCAGCTTTTCGCTAACAGCCCCGGTTTCCAGACAAAAATCGCCAATCCGGTTTAAAAGACTGGACTTTCCCACACCGGAGTTTCCGGCAAACGCCGTAACCTTATCCTTCAGATAGGGGCGAAGGACATCAATGCCTTCCGCAGCCTTCGCACTGGTGATAACCGTTTCATAGCCCGCCTTCTCGTATACCGCACAAAAGCTACGACACTCTTCCTCTGTACATAAATCGCTTTTATTAATGCAAAGCATGGCATCGATGCCGGCGGCTTCGGCTGAAAGTAAAAAGGCATCAATCATATACATATCCACTGCCGGAGACGTGAGGGACGCTACCACAACGATTCTGTCCACATTCGCTACCGGCGGGCGAATTAACGCGTTTTTGCGAGGTAAAAGTTCCACAACTGCATCAAGACCCGGCGATAATTTTACCCTATCCCCCACCCGAGGAATAATTTTTTCTTTGCGGAACCGACCGCAGGCACGGGTTTCATGCACTGTGCCCTCTGCATCTACTACATAGTAAAAGCCGCCGATCCCTTTTGTTATAATGCCCTGCGTACTGATCTCTCCCCTCTTATTCAAAGGTCACAGATACGTTTTCTTTGTACAATTCTCCGTCTATATAAACATTTACCGTGTCCGTACCTACTGTATCGGAAATACTGACAGCAATAGGCGAATCTGCCGTTTCATAGGCAGCCTCTAAAAGCGTTTTGGTTTCAGATGTAATCTTGACCATGACCCGTTCGGTATCCGTCGGCAAATGCAAAACAAGTGTGTCAGAACCTATTGTCAGCGGTTCGTCTGACGGACCGGCACTAATGATATAGTCTATCGCCGTTCCCGAGGAAACCATTGTACCTGTTGCCACTGATTGGCGGATAACCTCCCCTTTATTCTTTTCACTGGATTGAGGGGTAACATTGCCGGCAATCAGGTCGTTCTGGATTAGGATTTCTCTTGCCTCTGTATCGCTTTTTCCCACCAGAGACGGCATCGCTACTTTAATATCATTTTTACCGCGGCTGACATAGAGTATCACCGTATCCCCTGTGCGAAGGGCGTAGCCGGCATTGGGATTTGTGCGAATTACATTGCCCTCGTCCACGTCATCGGCGTGCTCTTCTGTCATCTGCGGCTCCAGCCCCAGTGCCTTCAGTTCACGTTCCACCTTACGGTAATCCTCGCCGGTATAATCTGCAAGCTCAATCTTCTGCACACCCCGACTGACTGTGACCATAATGGTTGCCCCTGCTTGCACCGGTGCCCCTTCCGCCTTATCCTGCTTGATGATGTAGCCTTCGGGAATTGTACTGCTGTATTCCGCCCCCATTTCATCAATCTGAAAATCCGGGTATTTTGTCCTGGCTTCCTCCACCGACATGTTCAGAAGGGACGGAGCAAAAACCGATTTATTGCTTTTTGTACCGGGCAAAAGGTTTTTAAATAAAATAACGCCGAGCACAATAATAATCACAAGTGCTGCAGATACCGCCGCAACAATCGCCAGCGTATCCTCTTTTTTCTGTTTCTTTTTCTGTAAGGTTTTCCCTTTTTCTTCTTTGGGCTCTTCTATGATATGCGGTAGTTTTTTCGTAGAAAATTTATCGCTATGTACCGCCGGGCCCTCTGTCGAAAATAGGCTTGCAAGCTCCTCTAAAAGTGCAGACACCGAGGCATACCGTTCTTTCACATCTTTTGCCATCGCCTGCAAAATAACCGCTTCCAGTTCTGCAGAAATCTGCGGATTCCGCTGTGACGGCGGCATGGGCGGTTCTTGCAGATGCTTCATAGCAACTGCCACCGGCGTCTCCCCGTCAAAGGGCAATGTGCCGGTAAACATTTCATACATGACAACGCCAAGAGAATATATATCACTACGTTCATCGGTAAAGCCGCCCCGTGCCTGTTCCGGCGAAGCGTAGTGCACCGAGCCGATTGCAGAGCTGCTGCCTGCTACATTGGTAGAGGCACTCACCGCACGGGCAAGACCGAAGTCCGTTACCTTCAAAATCCCTTCGTTTGTAATGATGATATTATGCGGCTTGATATCCCGGTGGATGATACCCTTCGCGTGAGCGTGCTCTAACGCAGATGCAATCTGGCCTGTAAAATCCACGGCTTCATTCACGGAAAGAACACCTTTTCGCGTCATATATTCCTTCAGTGTAATGCCTTCAATGCACTCCATTACAATATAGTGCAGCTTGCCGTGGCGACCTACGTCAAAAACAGAAACCACATTCGGATGTGTAAGGCTTGCCGCCGCCTGGGCCTCAATCGTAAAGCGTTTCAGAAACTCTTCGTCCTCCTGAAATTCCGGACGAAGGATTTTGACCGCCACATATCGATTTAAAAGACGGCATCTTGCCTTATATACAATCGCCATACCGCCGGCCCCTATGTTTTCTAAAAGCTCATAGCGGTTACTCAGAACAGAACCTACCATTTACGCTTCCTCCTTCAACAGCTTTTTAATCACAATGGCTGTTATATTATCCCTACCGCCGTTATCATTGGCACAGCGAATTAAGTTATCGACCACTTGTTCCGGATTTTCATCGGAAATCAGCATGTTTTTGATTTCGCTTTCCGTGAGCATATTGGATAAACCGTCCGAACACATAAGAAGAATATCATCCTGATGAATTTCGGTCGAAATAAAATCACATTCCACCGTCCGGTTCGTGCCCACCGCCCGGGTGATGACATTTTTATCCGGATGGCTCATAGCCTCTTTTTCTGTAATCAAACCGCTTTGCACAAGCTCTTCCACATAGGAATGATCTGTAGTCAGCTGGGAAAGCTTGCCTTCGCGAAGAAGATACACACGGCTGTCACCCACATGGGCTATGTAGAGCATATCAAAGTCCAGCATACACACGTCCGTTGTGGTACCCATGCCGGTATAGTCTTCATGGCTGGAGGCACGGGTAGAGACGATATTATTTGCATAAGAAACGGCTCCTTTTAAAACCCGTTCTGCCTTCGTGTCGTCCAAATCCAGTGTACTGTGCATCCGGATGTACGTTTCTATGCTTTCTGCCGCCGCACGGCTGGCAACCTCCCCGCTTTTATGTCCGCCCATACCGTCACAAAGAATAAAGAGATATGGTTTGTCAGCGGAAGCTAAGTAATAATCCTGGTTGATTTTCCGTACCTTCCCAATATCCGTTTTTGCCGCAAATGCAATCATGTGTTTTTCCCCTTTTTCGCACGGCGGAGCTGTCCGCAGGCCGCATCAATATCTGCACCCATTTTCCGGCGTACGGTCGCCTGCACCCCTGCCTTGATAAGCGTGTTTAAAAACACCGCTACAACCTCCCGACTGCTTCGCCGGAAGGATCGTTCCTCAATACTGTTTACCGGAATGAGATTAACATGGAACCCCGGTTTGCCGCTACACCTTTCTGCCAGCTCCCGGGCACATTCCGCACTGTCATTCACGCCGCGAATCAATGCATATTCCAGCGTAACTCTCCGATGGGTTTTTTCAAAATGTTTCTCTGCTTCCGCAAGCAGTGTTTCTATACTGACACTTCTGGCTACCGGCATAAGCTGTTTCCGCACCGTGTCGTTAGGTGCATGAAGGGAAATGGCTAAATTGATTGGTAATCCTTCCTCCGACAGCCGCTTCATGCCATCGATCAGACCGCAGGTGGAAAGGGTAATATGCCGGGCACTCAGCCCAAGGCCCTTGGGGCTTATCGCATTTCGTATAAACGTCAGCACGTTTTCGTAGTTATCCAGCGGCTCACCGCTGCCCATAATCACAATATGGGTAATATTCTGTCCCGAATCACGCCTTGCGGCAAGCACCTGCCCCATCATTTCGCCTGCTGTCAGGTTCCTGTCCAGCCCGTCCACGGTGGACGCACAAAAAGCACAGCCCATCCTACAGCCTGCCTGAGAGGAAACGCAAATGGAGCTACCGTAGCTGTACGGCATGACTACACTTTCAATCCCGGCACCGTCCTCCATACGAAACAGATACTTTACTGTACCGTCTATACGGGATTTTAAACGAGTATCAATCCGGGGAAGTGCTGTATATAGCTCCGCCTTCAGCCTTTCCCGCAGCGCTTTAGGTACGTTTGTCATTTCATCGGGAGAAGCACCGCTATATAACCATTTGGTAATCTGTTCCGCTCTGAAGGCAGGCACATCTCCAAGATATGCCAAAAGACCTTCGGGCGTAAAATCGTAAATGTTCAATTTCATCTCTTTCTCAGCTTCGCAAAAAAGAAGCCATCTGTATTATCCCGGTGCGGTAGCAGGGTATGGTAGGCACCGTCGGGACTAAATTCCGGGTGTTCCTTTAGGAACGCTTCCACGATATCCTCGTTTTCCGCCCGATGTAAGGTGCAGGTGCTATATAAAAGTGCACCACCCGGACGGACATGCCGTGCCGCATTCTGTAAAATTTCTGCCTGTACAGTCGTCAAAGCCTCCAAATCACTTTCTGTCCGTTGCCACTTAATATCCGGCTTTTTGCGGAGGATGCCAAGTCCGGAGCAAGGAACATCTACCATCACCTTATCGTAGTATTCCAAATGCGAATTGTCCGGGCACCGTGCATCGTGGGTCTCTGCCCAAATAACGGAAATGCCGAGTCGTTTTGCATTCTTCCGAATAAGTTCTACTTTATGGGGATGAATATCCCATGCTGTTATTTCCCCTTGATTTTCCATAAGCTCTGCCATATGTGTGGTTTTTCCGCCCGGTGCCGCACACATATCCAGCACCTTTTGTCCGGGCCGGGGTGCCAAAGTCAGACTTGCCATTTGGGCACCTATATCCTGTATGGAAAGCCAGCCCTCGCGGAACATGGCTGTTTCTGCAATGTTTTTCGGTTCTTCAACATGGAAACCGTACTCTAACTGTGTTGTTTGCAGTCGGCATACTGCTGCCACTTCCGCCGGAGAAGCTTTCAGTGGGTTAATCCGGATAGAAATCGGTGGAACTTCGTTGCTGGCAGACAGAAGCTTTTCACATTCTGCCGCACCGAAAGCCTGTATCCACAGCTTCACCAGATAGTCGGGAACAGAATATTCCACTCCTAACCTTTCCTGTAGCTTTTTGGGGTACACATAGCCCCGTCTTTGCATATTTCGCAGTACACCGTTTACAAAAGCAGAGGCACTGTGTGCACGCCGTTTTGTCATATTGACCGCTTCATTGACCACCGCATGATTGGGAATCCGATCCATGAAACGAAACTGGTATACCGCCATCCGCAAAATACCCCGAACAGCGGGCGTCAGACTATCGATAGGCCTCGCGGATACGGCGGAAAGCTGATAGTCAATAAAACGAAGATGCTGTATCGTCCCATAAACAAGGCTTGTAGCCAGTGCCTTGTCCCGTTTCTCCAGGGATGAAGAAGCAAGACCGTTTTTTACTGCAAGGTCAGCATACGCATTCTTTTCTGTTATTTCAAGCAAAATCCCGAGGGCAAGTTCTCTGGGCATTAGTCTCTGTCTCCATTTCTACCAGCCAGAAGTAATAACCGCAAAAGCTGTAAAACTGCACTGGCTGCCGCCGCAACATACGTTAGTGCCGCCGCAGACAGCACCTTCTTTGCACCGTCTGTTTCTTCTGCATCCAGAAAACCGATTTCATAAACAGTTGTCAATGCACGTCGGCTTGCGTTCAGCTCCACGGGAAGCGTGACCAGCTGAAACAAAACCACTGCCGTATACAAAACAATACCAATGGGAATCAGTGTTTTAAACGCAGAAAAAATAATACCGATAATCACAAGCGGTAATGCAATGGTAGAACCAATTTGTGCCGCCGGCAAAACTGCATTCCGCAGTCGGATTGCCATATAGCCCGTATTATGCTGTACGGCGTGTCCTACCTCGTGTGCCGCAACACCTACGGCCGCAATAGAGGCAGAGTCGTGCACACCCTCGGAAAGGCGAACCACATTGCTCCGTGGGTCGTAATGGTCGGTAAGATTGCCGCCGATACGTTCGATTTTTACGTCCTGCAGACCGTTACGGTCCAAAATTCTCCGTGCCACCTCTGCACCGGTCATACCCCGGTGATTAGAGACCTGGGAAAATTTAGAATAGGCACTTTTGACCTTTGTCTGGGCAAACAGTGCCAGAAGAATAGCCGATAATAATAAAATATAGGTTGGGTCGTAATAAAACATTGTTTTTCCTTTCTTATAAAAAAGTCCTTATTCCACAAGGAGCGTTCCTTTTTCCATGGGGTTTCCGGCAAGATATGCCTGCGCTGTCATTTTTTTCTTACCGGCAGGCTGAAGCTCCAAAATCTCTACCGCACCGTCTCCTGTGGCTATGATAAGCTTTCCTCGTCCGGAAAGAACCGTACCCGGCGTACCGCTTCCTTCTGCCGACTTGGCACGAATGATTTTAAGAAGCTGTCCGTCTTTATAGGAATATGCACCGGGCCAAGGAAATAAGCCCCGAATTTTATCCAGAATCTGCCGGGTCGTTTTCGTCCAGTTGATTTTTCCAAGCTCTTTTGTCAGTAGCGGTGCATAGGTGGATAGAGCGTCATCTTGTTTTTCCCGAACGATAGTCCCGTTTTCAATACTTTCCAGTGTTTCTACTGCGAGCCTTGCCGCCATTGCCGCAAGCGTATCGTGAAGTGTTTCGGCTGTATCGTCTTCTTTAATTTCTACACGGCTTTTGCAAATCATATCGCCGGTATCCAGCCCCTTTTCCATATACATAGCGGTAACGCCTGTTTCGGCTTCGCCGTTTAGAATGCTCCATTGAATAGGTGCCGCACCTCGGTATTTGGGCAGGAGCGATGCGTGCATGTTCACACAGCCATGCTTCGGAAAGGTAAGCACATATTCGGGAAGAAGTTTCCCGTATGCTACCACCATAATAATATCCGGTTGCACTTCTTCCAAATACGGCAGAATCGCTTTATCACGCAGTGTTTCCGGCTGATAGACCGGAAGTCCCAGTGCACCTGCACACTTTTTTACCGCCGTGGGCTCCATATGCATACCCCGGTTTTTCGGCTTATCCGGCTGGGAAATAACGCCTGCGATTTCATATCCTGCTTTATAAATCCCTTCCAGAACTGTCGCCGCAAAATCGGGTGTTCCCATATATAAAACTCGCATAAAAAATCCCTTCTTTACTCCTCTTCGCGTTTCTGGATTTCCACAGCATGGTCCACAAACAGAACGCCGTCCAGATGATCAAGCTCATGACACACTGCCCGGGCAAAAAAACCGGAAACGGTTTTTTCATAGGTTTCGCTGTTTCGATTTTGGGCACGAACTGTAACTGTCAGCGGTCTTGTGACTGTACCGATATATTCCGGCACGCTCAGGCATCCCTCGGCATCCGTCTGCTCCCCGGAAGCGGCTATGATTTCGGGGTTAATCAGTTCCAGAAGTCCGTCCCCGAACTCCTTTCCCACATCAATAACGGCAATTCGCCGCAAAACGCCTACCTGCGGCGCCGCAAGACCGACGCCGCCGCTTTGATACATCGTCTCCGCCATATCGTCCAAAAGCTCTAAAATCCGCTCATTGATTTCCTCCACCGGTCTGGATTTTTTCCGTAAGAGTTCATCGCCGATCGTTCGAATATTTCTGCAAGACATGTCTGCTTCCTTTCTTTCACTTACATGGATGTCGGATTAACATCCACCATAATGGATAGTTTTTTC
Source organism: Oscillospiraceae bacterium (assembly GCA_015068765.1). Lineage (GTDB taxonomy): Bacteria > Bacillota > Clostridia > UMGS1883 > UMGS1540 > SIG447. The sequence continues at coordinate 12,447 of SVJY01000030.1, read as the reverse complement.
TCTGTTTCAATAATGGCACGGATGCGGCTCGTTAATTCCTTTGTCAGCTTACATTTCATCCATATATGCCACCGGTATAAATTTTTAATCTTATTGACACCGCAGGGAGCCGCACGGAAAAGCTGTACATCTTTTCCAAGAGAATGTGCCGTAAGTGTATACAGGTTTTCTGTCGCTTTTTTAACAGCCTGCTCCTCGCCGCCAAAGACCGTAATATTTATTATATCACAGAAAGGCGGATAATTCAAAGCCTTTCTGAGAAGGATTTCCTCTTCGTAAAATGCACAGTAATCCTGCCTTGCCGCATGGAGAATAACAGAGCTATCCGGCGAATGGGTCTGTATAATCGCCCGTCCTTCCTTTTCGCCTCTGCCGGCACGACCGCAAACCTGTGTAATCAGGCTGAAGGTACGTTCTGCCGCCCGGTAATCTCCCATATTCAGTATCTGATCCGCATTGAGTACCCCCACAAGGGTCACGTTGGGAAAATCCAGACCCTTGGCAATCATTTGCGTTCCTAGAAGCACATTGATATTTTCATCCCGAAACCGCGTCAGAATCTTTTCATGGGCTTCTTTTTTCCGGGTAGTATCCACATCCATGCGGATGATGCTTGCACCAGGCAGCTCTTCCTCTGCCGTTTCTTCAATCTTCTGCGTGCCTGCACCAAAGCCAACCAAATGATTAGTGTTGCACTGCGGACAGGATTTCGTGACTTTCTTTCGGTAACCGCAATAATGACAGTTCAGTGTGTCACTGAAGCTATGATAGGTAAGGGAAATACTGCACCGAGGGCAAGTCTCCACATATCCGCAGCTTCGGCAGGAAACAAACGTCGAATACCCGCGTCTATTGAGAAACAAAATACTCTGCTCCCCATTTTGTACATTTCTCTCCAGTTCCTCTCGAAGGGGCACACTAAAGAGAGATGTATTCCCACGCATACGTTCCTCACGCATATCCACAATGCAGGTCTTAGGCAGAGACGCTTCGTTATATCGGTTTTCAAGCGTAAGCAGTGTATAGTTTCCACTCTTTGCATGATAATAGCTATCTACCGACGGGGTTGCAGATGCCAGTAAAACCTTTGCACCCTCCGCATGGGCACGGCACATAGCCACATCACGGGCATGATATCGCACGCCGGTTTCGGATTTATAGGTATCCTCATGCTCTTCATCTATAATAATAAGACCGAGATTTCTGCAAGGGGCAAACACGGCACTCCGTGCACCCACTGCCACTCTCGCTTCGCCCCGTGCAATTCGGAGCCATTCGTCATGCCGTTCCCCCAGAGAAAGACCGCTATGAAGTACTGCCGTTGTCCGCCCGAAGCGACTTAAAAACCGGCTGACCATCTGGTGGGTCAGTGCAATTTCCGGCACCAGTACAATCGCACTCTTGCCTTCCTTTAGTATCTTTTCAATCGTCGCCAGATATACCTCTGTTTTTCCGCTTCCCGTAATCCCATGCAAAAGCATAGGCTTCAGCGGTTTGGCAGGCTGACTTTCAATGACGGAAACTGCCTTTTTCTGTTCTGCATTTAAAATAGCAGCTTCCCTTTTTTCAACCGTTTTATTCCCCGGCGTCCGGAGAATCTCCACATCATCCATATGAAAAACACCGTTTTTTACCAGTGTACGCACTGTGGACGTACTACACGATGCAAAAAGGCAAAGGTCTGCCATGGAAAGGCAATCACACTCTCGCATAATCCGCACAGCTCTTGTCGCCGCGTCGGAAAGCTTTTTTGTTGCCTCCTGTCGGAACCGAATGACACGCATTGTACGTACATCCACCCTTTTTTCGGTTGTATGGGAAATGGAGACAATTCCCTTCTCTGCCATAGCAGAAACAACAGAACGGGTCTTTTCGCCCATCGCTTCCTTTAAAACATCAAAAGCGCATACCTCACCCTGCTCGGTCAGAATATCCGCTATCTTTTTTTCAGACGGACGCATCGGTACATCCTTTCGGACAAGCCGTACCCACTCTGTAAGCTTTGCCGCCGAGCCCGGCGGAAGGAATAGCTTTATTGCATCCACAAACGTGGAAAAATAGCGATTTTTAATCCAGTATGCCTCTAAAAGCTTTTCCCTGTCAAAGAGAGGTGACGCATCCAGCACCGCAGAAACGTCCTTTATGTTATGATCCTCCTCACAGTCAAAGACCTTGATTACAAAGCCTACCTCGTGCCGATTTCCGCCGCCAAAAGGGACTCGAACGCGTACACCAACCATGACCGCATCTGACAGGCTGTCCGGAATGCGGTAGGTGTAGCTTTTATCGACCTGACGTGTTTTTCCGTCAATTATAACGCTTGCTGCTTTCAATCCCTTTCACCGACTTTATCTTATTCTTCTGTATTGATTTCCAGAACATCCAGCTTGTCCATCGCTTCCGGCATTCCTACCATGTCCTGTCTCTGCTCGTCCGCAGAAATCACTTCGATCATGCCCTGTGCCACTTCATTAACTGCAATGGTAACCGGCTTGTCCGATTTTACCTTTACCAGCGGTGTGGTTGTGTCCAGCGAAAGCTCTCTTGCACGCTTTGCTACAATCATTGCCAATGTGTAACGACTGTCCAAATCTTTCATAAGTTCGCTGATTCCGGGTTTAATCATCATAACAAATTCTCCTTTACGAATTCAAATTTTCTTTCACTTTTTGCCTCTTCGGCCGTTGTGATTGCTTCTAGTTCCTCCGCGGCTCTTTCCGCCACGTCATTGACTACAATATATGTGTATCTGTCCGCCAGTCGAAGCTCTTCCTTCGCTCTGTCAAGCCGGGTTTCGATAACAGACTGTTCCTCTGTCTTTCTTCCTACCAAACGACTGCGAAGCTCCTCCATGGACGGGGGAACAATAAAGATAAAAATTCCTTCCGGATAGGAGTCCATAACCTGCAAGGCTCCCTGAACCTCAATCTCCAGAAGCACATCGATACCCATGGAAAGCTTTTCCATAACTGCTTCTTTTGGCGTGCCGTAGAAGTTCCCGCAAAATTCAGCACACTCCAAAAAACCGTCCGCACTGCGAAGCCGCAGAAAATCGTCTTTTTCCATAAAGTAGTAATTTACGCCGTCTTCTTCGCCGACTCGTGGTGCTCTGGTCGTAGCGGAAATGGAATAGAACATTCCCGGATGTCTGGGAAGAAAATGCTGCATCACCGTACCCTTGCCGGCACCGGAAGGGCCTGACACGACATATAATATCCCCTTACGCATGATCCGTTTCCTCCATTTCCTCTTCGGCCAGACGACCTGCCGCCGTATCCGGCAAAATGGCAGAAAGCACCACATGTCCGCTGTCCATAATCAGTACTGCCCGTGTTCTTCTTCCGTATGTAGCATCAATCGCCATTCCTTTTTCTTTCGCTTCCTGTACAATACGTTTTATAGGTGCGGATTCCGGGCTGACGATGGCAACCACTCTTGCCGAGGACACCACATTCCCAAATCCGATGTTAAACAGTTTCATCTGCCCACCTCATTCCACATTCTGAATCTGCTCACGCAGTTTTTCAATGATGGCTTTAATGTCAATTACCAGCCGTGCGACCTCCAGATCGTTGGACTTGGAGCCGACGGTATTGATTTCTCTGTTCATTTCCTGCACCAAAAAATCCATTTTCCGCCCAATCGGCTCGCTTGCCTGCAAGAATTCACGCATCTGCATGATGTGACTGCGAAGACGGATCATTTCTTCATTCACGTTGACCTTATCGGCAAAAACAGCCACTTCATTCAATAATCTGCCTTCATCCACAGGTACTGTGCCGAGCACTTCACGGATACGGGCTTCCAGCCGTGCGGCATATTCGGAAACAATTTGGGGCGTGCGTACTTCCAGTGTATCCACCATCGCTTCCATAGCGTCTGTATGCTCGGAAAGGTCTGCAAAAAGCTGTTCGCCCTCCCTCTCACGCATACCCGTAAAGGCACGTGCAGCCGCTTCTGTAGCTTCCCCGATAAGGGCAGTAATTTTTTCTATATCTTCTTCTGCACGCTGGAGTGTGAAAATATCCGAAAACCGTGACAGCTCCCGAAGCGTCACTTTGTCCGAAATACCGAAGGTTTCCCTGAGCTTTTCCAGTGCCGTATAATAGCCTCCGGCAATGTCCATATTCACAAACACTTCGCCGCTGTCGCCGTTGATGCCCTCCACGGAAAGAAATACATCCACTTTGCCTCGGTTTACATACCGAGTCAGCGTTTTCCGCATAATATCCTCTGCGAAGGCATAACTGCGGGGTGTTTTTATGTTGATGTCACTGTAGCGATGATTGACACTGCGGATTTCTACTGTAAATTTCTTATCGCAACCCACACATTCGCCGCTGCCGTAACCGGTCATACTTTTAATCATGGCTTACCTCACAACAATATTCAGAAGCTTATCGGGTACTGCAATCACCTTTACAACCTGTTTTCCTTCCGTGATTGCCTTTGCCGCTTCGCTTTCCAGTGCCAGTTTTTGCAGTTCTTCTCTGCTGAGACCGGTGGGCACTGTCATTTTACCACGGATTTTTCCGTTTTCCTGCAATACAATTTCCACCGTATCGTCCACCGTTTTTGCTTCATCAAAAGTAGGCCATGAGGCATCATGGAGATATCCTTCAAATCCGGCTTTTTGCCACATTTCTTCTGTAATATGCGGTGCTGTTGGGTTTAACAGAAGCAGGAATGTCCGTAATTCCGCCCGGTTAATGCGACCTATCTTGTAAACATCGTTAATCAAAGACATTAAGGTCGCAATGGCAGTATTGAACTTCATTTTTTCAATATCGTCAGTCACTTTCTTGACAGCCTTATGCATAGCACCCTCAAGTTCAGGGCTATATACGTCCCCGTCTGTGAGCATGGGCAACATATTCCATACACGCTCCAGGAATTTGTGACAGCCTTTTACGCCGTTTTCGCTCCAGGGTGTCGTCTGGTCAAAAGCTCCGATAAACATTTCATAGGTGCGAAGTGTGTCCGCCCCGAAGTTTTCTACGACTTCGTCGGGATTAACCACGTTACCGCGGGATTTGGACATTTTCTCCCCATTTTCACCTAAAATCATGCCGTGAGACGTACGCTTCTGATAGGGTTCTTTCGTCTTTACTACGCCAATGTCGTAGAGGAATTTATGCCAGAAACGGGAGTAGAGCAAATGAAGTGTGGTATGCTCCATACCGCCGTTATACCAATCTACAGGCAACCAATAATCCAGTGCTTCTGCAGAGGCAAGCTCTGCATCGTTTTTCGGATCAATATACCGGAGAAAATACCACGAAGAGCCTGCCCATTGGGGCATGGTATCTGTTTCTCGGCTCGCGGCACCGCCGCATTTCGGGCAAGTAGTGGCAATCCAGTCCGTTGCCTGACATAAGGGCGATTCACCCTCCGGTCCGGGGGCAAAGTTTTCAATTTCGGGAAGCGTCAAGGGCAGCTGTTCTTCCGGAACAGGCACCCAGCCGCATTTCTCACACCATACAAGCGGAATAGGCTCGCCCCAATACCGCTGGCGGGAGAAGAGCCAGTCACGCAGTTTATAATTTACCTTACGTTCACCTATGCCCTGCTCGGTAAGAAAGTCCATGATTTTTTCCATAGCATCCTTAACCTGCATACCGTCCAGTATACCGGAATTGACCATTGTACCGCTGGAAACATCGGTGTAGGCTTCCTTCTCAACATCTTCGCCGCCTGCCACAACCTCGATGATGGGAAGACCGAATTTTTTCGCAAACTCCCAATCACGGGTATCGTGTGCCGGCACAGCCATAATCGCACCTGTGCCATAGGTCATAAGTACATAATCAGAAATCCAGATCGGAATCTCTTTACCGTTTACGGGATTGACTGCCATAACGCCTTCAATCTGGACGCCACTCTTATCCTTATTCAGTTCGGTACGTTCCAGCTCGGATTTATGTGCCGCTTCCTGCCGATAGGCTTCAATCGCATCAAAATTATTGATATATTCCTTCAGCTCGTCAATATAAGGATGCTCCGGAGAAAGCACCATATAAGTAGCACCAAACAGCGTGTCCGGACGGGTGGTGAATACACGGACAGTTTTGTCACCCCTGTTTAAACGGAAGTCCACTTCCGCACCCTCAGAACGACCGATCCAGTTCACCTGCTGAATCTTGACCTTATCAATGAAATCGAGATTTTCAATATCATCGATCAATCTCTGTGCGTATTCCGTAATCCGAAGCATCCACTGGCTTTTACGCTTCTGCACAACCTCGCCGCCGCAACGCTCGCACTTACCGTTTACAACCTCTTCATTGGCAAGACCTACTTTACAGGACGTACACCAGTTAATGGGCATTTCCTGTTTGTAAGCAAGACCTTTTTCAAAAAGCTTGAGGAAAATCCACTGGGTCCACTTGTAGTATGCCGGATCCGTGGTGTCTACTTCCCGACCCCAATCAAAGGAAAACCCGATACTTTTCAGCTGACGGCGGAAGTTCTTCACATTATTCGCCGTAACAATCGCCGGGTGAATGTTATTTTTAATCGCAAAATTTTCGGTTGGGAGACCAAATGCATCCCAGCCCATGGGATACAGCACATTATAGCCGTCAAGCCGCCGCTTCCGGGCAACGATGTCCATCGCTGTGTAGCTGCGGGGATGTCCCACATGCAGGCCGTGTGCCGAAGGATACGGGAACTCCACCAGTGCATAAAACTTAGGCTTATCCGATTTGTTTTCTGCACGGAAGGTTTCATTTTCATACCAGTAATCTTGCCATTTCTTTTCAATTTCATTAAATGTATATCGCATATTTTCAATCCTTTCCCTTATTCTGTAAACGTAAGCGGAATTCGCTCTGCGTCCGCCCAAAGTCTTTCCAGCCCGTAAAATTCACGAATATCTTTTTTAAATATGTGTACAACGACTGTACCGAAATCCATGAGCACCCACGTTCCTTCTCTGAGTCCCTCTACCCGAAGAAGGTCTATGCCGGCCTCTGCTGCTTTCCCCGTCAAAGCATCTGCAAGTGCCTGTGCCTGCAGCTGTGACGTGGCTGACGCAATCACAAAATAATCAGCAATAATAGTCAGTGCCCCAATATCCAGCACCTCTATATCGCTTGCCTTTTTATCATAGAGTGCCTCGGCAAAGCAAATTGCCTGTTCTCTTGACTCCATTTGCGTACCTCCGTTTCGTACTTCCTTTTTATCCTATCTATTATATATCACTTTTTCTTGTTTGTCTATATTTTTTTCATAAAAAAACATGATATTTTAATTTTATAAAAAATTATTGACATTTTGTTTCCATTACTGTAAAATATTGGAAGAGGTGGTAAATTTTGAGTAATGTAAAAAGAAAACTGATTCTTCTCTTTTTTTTGCTGTTTTCGCTTGCCGTTATTTCTCTCTATTACAGCATCGGGTACGGCATGTACATCGAAGGAAACTTTGTGGGTGTAGTCCATAACCACGCAGAAGCGGAAGCCATTACGGATATCCTCTGTGCGGAAAGTCAGTCCACAGCTCTAAACACAACCTTATTTCTCCGTTTTTTAACCCATGACGGTTATACCCCGGCCGCAGAGCTCCTTAAAAATGCACAGGCAGCAGGCGGTATCGAAACAGAAGTCATCACCGAAACCTTGCCTATTCCCTATTCTGTCGGCACACTGGAGGATGATTCTCTGTACCTGGGCGAGGAAACGGTAACCACGGAAGGTGTCGACGGCAGACGAATTGTAGTAAAGGAAATCACGAAGCAAAACGGTATTTTAATTCGGGAGGAAATTTTGTCCGAAACAGTAAGTGCACGACCGGTTTCTCAAATAATATCCGTCGGCACAAAGCCCCGACCTGCCGGTGTCGGTACGGGAGAGTTTGCCTTTCCGCTTACAGAAATTACGGTTTCCTCCGGTTTTGGTTTACGGTGGAACCGACAGCATGCGGGCATTGACCTTGCCGCCGATACGGGAGATGCGATTCTTGCCGCTGACACCGGAACGGTTACGTTCAGCGGCACTTGCGAAGGGTACGGAAATCTCATAATTATCGACCACCAGAACGGTTTTACAACGTATTATGCCCATTGCAGTGTTCTGTATGCCGCAGAAGGTACGATGCCGGAAAAGGGCGAGGTGATTGCGGAGGTGGGAAGCACGGGAAACAGTACCGGTCCGCATCTGCATTTTGAAATCCGAAAAGATGATACACCCATAAATCCACTAACATTTTTACCCGGCATGGTATAAGTCCCGTATGAAAGATACAAAAATACAGCCCGAAAAACGTTAGGTTTTTCAAGCTGTGAACATTTTTTTCGTTATTTTTACTACAAATTTCTTTATTTCATCTTCGGTTTAAAAATAACAGCGGCGAGAAAAGCAAATAAAACCGCGGCGGAAATTCCGCCTGCTACTGCCGTAAGCCCACCTGTCAAAATCCCCTGTACGCCTCGTTCCCCGATGGCTTTAATCACACCGTTACAAAGAGAATACCCGAATCCGGTAATCGGCACTGTTGCACCTGCCCCTGCAAACTTTACCAGGGGCTCGTACACGCCAATCAGCGTCAATAATACCCCGACGCAAACAAAGGTAACGAGAATCCGTGCCGGTGTAAGCTTTGTCTTGTCAATTAAAATTTGTCCGACGGCACAAATCAGTCCGCCCACCCAGAATGCATGAATATATTCCATTCTACCCTCTCCTTTTTTCTGTATGTTCCGCAAAAAAATGATAATTATGCATAATTCCCTTGACAACTGTAATTTTTTTCTGTATACTGGTAAAAATGAAATTGATTCTCAAATTCAAAAGAGGGGTGCAATATGGCTTACACGACCAAACAGCGGACTCTGCTTTCTTCGTTTCTGGTTTCCCATGCCCATTCTCATATTTCCATGCGGGAAATTCTGGATTTTGCAAGGGAAAACACTATTGGAACGGCCACCGTTTACCGGTATCTGGACAAGCTGGTGCAAGACGGTCAGCTGTGCAAATACAACATAGATGCCCCTGACGGCGGCACCTGCTTTCAGTGGCGTGATGCGGACTGTCATCTGTACCATTTTGTCTGCACGGACTGCGGCAAGTGTTTTCACGTGGATTGCCCACAACTGAAACTTGTAGACGAGCACATTCGGGAAAACCATGATTTTCAGCTGCATTTGGAAAAAACCGTATTCCGCGGCCACTGTGCCGTTTGTTCAGAAAGGGGCGCAAAATGACGAAACAGCTACGATCCGTTTTAACAATTTTACTCTTATGTATGTTTCTCCTTTGTGCCTGCGGTGCTCCGAAAGCAGATAGCGGCAAAATGCAGATTGTCGCCACCCTTTTCCCCCAATATGATTTTGCCAGGGTCATCTGCGGCGATAAGGCGGAGGTTACCCTTCTTTTGCCGCCGGGCTTGGACAGCCATTCCTATGAGCCTACACCGGCAGATATGATTTGCGTGAGCGAGGCGGATCTATTCCTGTACACCGGTGACACGATGGAGCCTTGGGCGGCGAGTCTGTCCGAAAATGCGACCGGTCTCATTCTGGACGTTTCCGCCGGTGCACGGCTTCTTGACGGGAGCGATGTCCATTCCACTACTCTGCACGATCATCACGAGGCTGATACAGACCCACACATCTGGACTAACCCGCAAAACGCTATGGTTATGGTGGAAAATATCTGCGAATCCGTCTGCCGGCTGGACCCGGAAAATGCAGAATTTTACAGAGGAAATGCTACACAGTACAAAGAAGAGCTTGTCCGGCTGGATTCGGAAATCGAAGCGGTGGTCAAAAACGGCAAGCGAAAAAAAATTGTATTCGGCGGCCATTTTGCTATGCGGTACTTTACCGAACGGTACGGCATTCACTACGAAACGACCTTTGATTCCTGTAGCGGCGAAGCGGAGCCCTCTCCCACCGTTCTTTCGCATATAATCGAAGTCATACGTGCCGAAGCCATTCCTTGCGTATACTACGAAGAGCTCTCCACACCACGCACAGCCGGCGTGATTGCCGAAGAAACGGGGGCACAGATGCTTCTTCTCCATTCCTGTCACAACCTTGCACCGGAAGAAGCCGGTGAAACCTATATTTCTCTCATGCGAAAAAATTTAGAAAATCTAAAGATAGGACTGAACTGATTTTGATTTTATTAACCTGTGACAATGTAAGCGTTGCCTATGACGATGTGGCAATACAGGATGTTTCCTTCTCCGTGGAAAAAGGAGATTTTATCTGTATTGTCGGTGAAAACGGCAGTGGAAAAACAACACTGATCAAAACCCTTTTAGGGCTTTTGCCGACGAAAAGCGGTAAGATAACCATGCAAGAAGGACTTCGGACGGGTTATGTGCCGCAAAAGCTTTCCGTAAAACGGAATTTTCCGGCCTCGGCAGAAGAAATTGTCCGAATGGGTGTTCGTTCTGCCCGCCCGTTTTTGTCCCGAAGGGAAAGAGCACTTGTGCGGCAGAACATGGAACGCCTTGGTATTATAGACCTTCGGAAAAAAAGCTTTCAGTCCCTCTCCGGCGGTCAGCAACAACGGGTGCTGATTGCCCGTGCATTAACAGCGTCGGATACTGTTTTGTTTCTGGACGAGCCCGGAACAGGTCTTGACCCGGTGGCACTTGCCGACCTGCAGGCCCTTCTCATGGATTTGAACCGAAATAAAGGTATGACTATTTTAATGGTTTCCCATGATATGCACGCTGCCGTTCATACTGCCACGAAAATTCTCCACATCAATAAAACAGTGCAATTCTTTGGTCCGCCGCAGGATTTTATCTGCAGTGAATGCGGAAAACGGTTTCTAGGAGGTTCAAAAAGTGCCTGATTTGATAACGTTATTTTCCTACTCCTTCATGCAACGTGCACTTTTAGTAGGTCTTTTGGTAGCCCCCTGTGCCGCTTTACTTGGCGTTTCTCTCGTGCTACGTCGCTTTTCCATGATTGGCGACGGGCTTTCTCACGTCGGGTTCGGTGCACTTTCCCTCGCCTTCGCCCTACAGGTCACCCCTCTGCCCGTTGCACTTCCTGTCGTAATCCTTGCCGCCTTCTGGCTTTTACGGCTTAGCGAAAACAGCAAGATACAAGGCGATTCCGCCATTGCACTAATATCCTCTTCCGCCATTGCCTTTGGCGTTGTCATCACATCGCTTTCAAACGGCATGAGCACAGATGTCTATGACCTCATGTTCGGCAGTATTTTGGCTGTGGGGAAAGATGACCTTCGCTTAAGTCTTTTTCTCTCTGCCGCTGTTCTAATCGTTTTCATTTGTTTTTACCGAAAGATTTTCGCTATTACCTTTGACGAGGGCTTTTCCAAAACGGCAGGGATTCGGGTACGGTTTTATACAATGCTGATTGCGTTTCTCACCACCGTTACGATTGTGGTTGGGATGCGTATCATGGGCTCGATGCTGATTTCCAGTCTCATCATTTTCCCTGCACTGACTTCGATGCAGGTTTTCCGTAGTTTTCGGGCGGTTACGATTTGTGCAGTCGTGCTTTCTGTGATTGCATTTGGAGTAGGGCTTCTCCTCTCCTTCTGGTTTTCACTTCCCACAGGTGCAACGATTGTACTTGTAAATTTATGCTTTTTCCTGCTTTTCGGTCTCTGGAAAAAGTGCAGATAAAAGGAGAAAAATCTATGCAAAAAAGTGAATTGGCCAAAACAGTATTCTGTGAGGGCTGTAACTGCTGTCAAGCCGTTGTCCTTGCCTTTGCTGAGGAAATAGGTACAGATAAGGAAATGCTCGCCCATCTCGCCTCCTCTTTCGGTGCCGGCATGGGCGGTCTTCAAGAGGTCTGCGGTGCCGTGACGGGTATGTTCATGGTTTTAGGGGCTAAATATGGGTACGGCCATCCCGTAAGCCAACAGGAAAAGACTGAACACGCCGCCCGAATTCGCGAAGCCGCCGAGGCTTTCAAGGAAAAATTCGGAAGTTTGATTTGCCGGGAGCTGAAATTCGGGGACAGAGACCGGGATTTTTGTGCCACCCTTGTGCAGTACGCGACGGAGCTGACAGAGGCATTTTCCGCCAAGTAATCCGCCCATTTTTGCTGAAATTTGAATGAAATTATTTTTTCCGAAAAAAACACTTGCTTTTTATGGCGGAATATGGTATACTGTAAATCGCTGTGAAAAGTATTCGCCGATGTGATGGAATTGGCAGACGTGACGGACTCAAAATCCGTTGGTAGCGATACCGTGTGGGTTCGAGTCCCACCATCGGCACCAGAAAAGGCGGTTTTTTAAACCGCCTTTAACTACGCCCAAAAGTACGCCAAGCCACCATTTTATAAGGGTTTTCGTGTTTTCAAAAAATCATTTGAATTGACTTGAGTAAGCGTACAAATCTTTTTCGCCGTCATACATTGACAGGTACATTTTCCACGCATCAGATCCGTTTTGTGCCATGTCGAGAACAATGTCCGCAACCTGTTGTTTAGTAATCTTATCGCCATTTTCC
>SVJY01000029.1 GCA_015068765.1 Oscillospiraceae bacterium | reverse complement strand
ATTGTGAAAATGTTAAATATCCTATTGAACCGTACTTTCGGAAAAAGAAAATAAGACTAAAGGATTTAACGGCTCAAGATATACAAGACTTTTATGATATACAATTAGATAGGGTTAAACCGAACACAGTTATTCACTACCATGCAATTATCAGATTGGCGTTATGCTATGCAAGAAAAATGGGATATATCAAAGAAAATCCTATTGAGCAAGTTGAAAAGCCGGAGAAAAACCGATTTGTCGGAAGTTACTATACAACCGATGAGGTTAATGAACTGATTTCAATTACAAAAGGAACCAAGCTTGAAATACCTGTACTATTTGCCTGCTTCTATGGGTTGCGTAGAGGTGAATGTGTAGGGTTGAGGTGGTCGGCTTTTGATTTTGAAAACAACACATTTAATATCAATCATACTATTGTATCCACCTCTATTGACGGCGAAAGCGTTCTTATTGAAAAAGACTCGGCAAAAACTATGGCTACGATAAGAACAATGCCGTTGTCGTTAGATATCAAAAAAAGATTGCTTGAAATAAAAGAGACTCAGGAGGATAATAAAAAGAAACTCAAAAAGAAATATAATAACAAATGGTTAGACTATGTTATGGTTGACGAAAAAGGAGATTTAATCAAGCCGGATTATATCACTTATGCGTTTCACAAACTTATCAAGGATAACAATATGAGAAGCATACGGTTTCATGATCTTCGGCATACTTGTGCTTCGTTACTTTTGAACAAGGGGAAAGGAAAGGTGACAATGAAAGATATTCAGGAGTGGTTAGGTCACAGTGATTATAAGACTACAGCCAACACCTATGCACATCTTGATTTAACATCCAAGAAAACATCTCTTGAAACGCTTTCAGACATCATAAAATTAAATTAGAAAAAAGTGAGGTCCCAAAGAATTTTTAGCAGTTCCCAAAGAAAAACGAGGTTCTTGCTTTTGACAAAAACCCCGTAAAATGGCGGAGAGGGCGGGATTCGAACCCGCGTGCGGTTGCCCGCAAACTGATTTCGAGTCAGCCCCGTTATGACCACTTCGATACCTCTCCAAATGTGTATTTTTAACATCTCACACACAAAATTTTCTGTGGGAAATCTGTATGGGAAATGTTATAAACTTGTATTAAATTGTTGGTTGTTATACAGCATTAAATTCCGCTATGCTCCTATATGTTCCGCTAACTTCTTGCGAGTTACATAACTCGACGGACTTCGACAGATTTCGAGTCATGTCCGTTATGACCACTTCGATACTTCTCCATATTCATATAAAAAGGAACTTACGATTGGTTGCGGCGATTTTGGAAAAAGGTCTGCAAAAGAAGGGTGCAGGCTTCTTCTTCGATGCCGTAGTACATTTCCGGCTCTTTTGGCAACGGTGCATCAGCCGGCTTATAAGCACCGCAGTAAACGCGGCGGATTCTGGCCTCTCGTATGGCAGCCATGCACATGGGGCAAGGCTCTAATGTGACATACAAATCGCACGCCGTAAGTCGCCAATCTCCAAGATGTGCGGCAGCTTGCCTAAGTGCAAGAATTTCTGCATGTGCGGTAGGATCGTGCAATTCTTCCTTCCGGTTATGGGAACGGGCAATAATTTCGCCCTCGTACACAATCACAGCACCTACGGGGATTTCCGAAAGAGAGGCGGCGGCTTCGGCCGCAACAGCCAGCGCAGCTTGCATATACACATTCATGGTGCAGTGCTCCTTTGCTTTAACAACTATAAATGATACCATATTTCGGCGACTTCGTCAACAGTTTTTTTGAAAAAAGGTGAAATATTTTTGCTGTTCTGCACGTCCTTTGCCGAAACGGGGGAAGCGGACATTATCCCAGCAAGACGTCGGTGACCAGCATGAGACAGAAGCCTATAAGCAGGGCGTAGGTGGCACCCCGTTGGCTACCGTGTGCATGGGTTTCGGGAATCATTTCGTCACTGATAACATAGAGCATGGTGCCGCCTGCAAAGGCAAGAACGAAGGGGAGAATCGCCGTGGAAAGGCTGGCGGCAAAATAGCCGATCAGTGTGCCCACCACCTCTACAAGACCTGTGGCAAAGGCACAGAGCAAAGTTTTTTTCGGGGAGATACCGGCGGCCAGCATGGGTGCTATAATAACCATGCCCTCCGGAATATTCTGCAGGGCGATACCGCCGGAAATAAGCAATGCTTCCGCCGTATTCCCGCTTCCGGCGCCGACACCTGCCGCGATTCCCTCCGGTAGATTATGTATGGCAATGGCCATCACAAACAGAAGCACGCGGTTGAGCTGTTGCACGCTTTGGTGGTTTTCGTCCTCGTCGCCTGCAAGACGGTGCAGATGCGGAACAAGCTTATCCATAAGATTCAGGAAAAAGGCACCGGCAAAAATACCGCACAGCACAATGGGCAGACCGACTGTACCGCCTCGCTCCACGGCAGGCATAATCAGACCCAGCACCGCCGCTGCCAGCATAACGCCTGCGGCAAAGGAAATTACAATATCATGAAAGGTGTGGGAAAGCTTTTTAAACATGAAGCCGATTAGGGCACCGAATAAGGTGGCACCGCCAACACCGATGGCTGTTAACAAAACGACCATAGAAAACGCCTCCTTTTTTAAAAGTATACCACACTATGGGAAAAACGGCAAAAAATTATATAGATTTTTATGGAAGAATTAAATAATTTTTTATATTTATAAGGAAAGAATACAGATTTAATATGATTTTTATATCTATATTGTACAATTAAATATAAGAATCTACGTAAAATATTTATTCATAATTTTAAAATTATATCTATCTTTGCAAAAAAATATTAAAAAATTATAAAGAATTAAGAAAGAATTTCAGATAATAAGACAGAAATGGAGATGCTTCAGCAAAAAGAAACTTCCAAATTCTGGAAAATCCCTCCCGAAAAACGAGGGATAAAAAGTACCTTGCATTTTTTCAGGAAAACAGATATAATGGCTTCACTTTTCCGGAAAGGAGAAAAAAGCGATGATTTTGGAGTTCTCTACAGTGATACATACGAAGCGAGAGGCGAAGGAAATCCGGTACTTTGTGACCGAGCCCACACTACCCCATGACTGTACAGTGCCCTGCTACGGCATCGGCATTTCCGACGGCGAAACCGCGTACAGCGTTGCCGCCTTCAGCCCCAATAAGGACGAAACGGTGCACCTGGCACAAAGGATGATGAAAATGCAGGTGACACCCGTCACATTCTTTGCAATTTTAGAGGATTATTTGACGGAACGGGAATGAAATGCGGTGCAAAACGGCTTCTTGACAAAACCGGAATCTATGGTATAATATATACATGGAAGGAAGGGATATGATGGAGAAGATAACTGTACGAATAAAGAAATTAAGGGAAGAGGCAATCCTGCCCCGGTATGGGTCGGAATATGCGGCAGGGGCGGATTTGTGTGCCTTGACGGAGGGAGAGACAGTCAGTCTGCTGCCAGGAGAAACGAAGCTGATTCCCACCGGTCTTGCCATAGAAATCCCCCAAGGCTTTGCCGGATTCATTTATGCCAGAAGCGGTATTGCTGCGAAGCGTGGTCTTGCCCCTGCCAATAAGGTGGGTGTTATCGACAGCGACTACCGGGGAGAGATTATGGTAGCTTTACATAACCATTCCGACGAGGTACAGAATATTGCACGGGGGGAACGGATTGCCCAGCTGGTAATCGCACCGTTTCTGACCGCGATCTTTACAGAGGCGGAGGAACTGGATGATACCGAACGGGGCGAAGGCGGCTTCGGCTCCACCGGGAGAAACTGAATAAAAATGCCGGAAGCCATTGGTTTTCCGGCGTTTTTTTGCCCGGAATGGAAAACATTTTGCATTGATATCCCGATTTATATGCGTTATGATATAGGTGTACCGCCGAAGAGGCGGACGAAAAAATACTTTTCAGGAGGTACACATATGTTCAAAAAATCCATTGCCACTTTAATGGCATCCCTTATGGTGCTCAGCCTTGGCACCTTCCGCTCATCTGCCGAGAGCGTAAGCCATTACGGCGAAGCAATCGGAGCGATGGGTGCACTCGAAATTATGGTGGGGGACGCAGGCAGCACGGACTTCCGTGAAAACGACCCCATCAAGCGTTCGGAATTTGCGAAGGTGGCAATCCATGCCTTGGGGCTTTCGGATATTGCCGCATCCTTTGCACAGGATTCTCCTTTCCCGGATGTGGCAAATGACCACTGGGCGAAGGGGTATATCGCCACAGCGGCCCGGCAGGGCATCGTCATCGGAGATACCGCCGGAAACTTCCGCCCCGACGATCCGGTTTCCTACGAAGAGGCCGTTACCATTTTAGTGCGTATGGCAGGTTACGAGGTGGCGGCACAGTCTGCCGGCGGCTATCCCGGCGGTTATCTGACGGTAGGGCAAAATGGTGGTGTGCTGGACAAAATCAGCGTAGAAGCGGGACGTCCTGCAAGCCGCGGCACGGTAGCACAAATGACCTATAATGCCCTGAAAATGCCCATAATGGAGAAAACCGGCGCAAATTATATTGTAACCGAAAACACACTGCTTGGGGAACGTCTCCATACAGAAGAGGTGCGTGGGATTCTGGAAGCCACATCCCACGGTGCTCTTTCGGGAGCCGGAGCCGGCGAGGGTCACATCCGTATTGACGGCAAAACCTATAAAACGGAACAGAATGCGGATGCACTTATAGGACAGACTGTCCGTATGCTCGTTCGCAACGTAGAAGGTGAGGAAACGGTCTTTTTCATCACAGGAGACACTGTCCGCACCAAAACGCTTACGGTGCAGGCGGAGGACATCGTTTCCCTGTCCGGCACGGAAATCGTATACGAAAGCGGAACCGAGCAGCAGAAGGAGACCTTCGCATCAGATGTAAAGTTCCTCCTAAACGGTCGTCCGGCAGAAACAGTGCAGATGCCGGCACAGGGCAGTGTTACGATGATTTCCAATAACGGCAGGGCATACAGTGTGGTTTCCGTCACCTCGTATGAGAATATTGTGGTAGAAAGCATTTATGCGGCAGCCGGTAAGGTGACCGGTACAAAAGGGGAGACTCTGGCGCTGGATCCCACCGACAAAACCGTTTACGTTTCCTTGCAGGATTCGGCAGGAAATACACTGACAATCGATAAATTGGCAACGAAGGATGTGCTGTCTGTAGCGAAGAGTGCAGACGGTACCATTCTGCGGATTACAGTGGGGCGGGAAACCGTTTCCGGCACGATTGCAGAGATTTTCGAGGACCGGATTACCATTTCTGAAAAAACGTATACACTTTCTCCGGCCTTTTCGGGCACGTTGAAACCGGGTGACCGGGTTACGCTCCGTCTGGATGCCTACGGAAAAATCACTTCCGCAGACCGTCTGGAAGCGGACGGCGTACAGTACGCCTATCTTCTGAAGGCGGATATTGCCAAAGGCATCAACGGAAAACTGCTTCTTTCTGTACTGAATACGAAAGGCGAGGTAGAGACACTGCATTGTGCCGACACAATCCGTCTGGACGACACGGCAGGTCTTGCGGCGGAGGCGGTGGAAAGCACCCTTTCCTCTTTCCGCGGTCTTGTACGCCTTGCAAAAAACAGTGACGGCACAGTGACGGAAATTGACCGTGCCGATGATGAAACTGCCTCCTTCCCCCAGAGCTTTGCCAATCGGTTTGTATGCAACACGGTGCTTGCGGACAGCGTGTTTAGCCGTACAAGCATGAAACTGGGCTCTGTGTGCATAGACGAGAATACCGTTTTCTTCAGCATCCCCGACGGCGAAACAAACAGCGAAAAGTATACCGCCGGCAACTATACACTTCTGACAGACAAAACGGCATACAACGCCTATGTCTATGACATGGAGGAGGACATGACCGCCGGTGCGGTGATTCTCACCAGTGCCGTAGGTACGATTCGGGCCGATGCACCGCTTCTGATTGTCAACCGCATTACAAGCGTACAAAACGGCCAGGGAACGACGGTGCACAAGCTGTATGGTCTTACAGAAGAGGGTGAGGTAACCCTAACCGCCGCAGAAGGCGTCTCCCTCTCTCAGCTTGCAGAAGGTGATGTAGTGCAGTACCGCACGGATGCCGCCGGTTATATAGCCGAAGTGCGTGCACTGCTTACCGCAGACAACCGAGATACGGAAGCACGTACAGCCCTTTCGGATTCCGTGGAAACGGTTTACGGTAAGGTGATTGCCCGGTTTGCTTCTTCGGTGAACGTATCTGTAGACAATGTCGGCACAGAAAACTTCACCATCGGCGAAGCACGGGTATATCTGTTTGACCAAAGTCGGACCTCGGGTCGCGTGCAGAAGGCAACGCTGGCGGACGTGGAGAAACACGCCGATGACGGCAGCCGCATCTTCCTGCGTTTGGAGGACGGCATTGCCACGGACATTGTTATTGTAAAATAACGGTATGAAAACGCCTGCATTTGCGGGCGTTTTCATTTAGACCGCCGACAAACTCGGTCTACCGTGAGCAAAGATTTTTTAGATTGTGTTGTAGGGGCCGGTGCCCTGACGCTCCCTGTTCCAAACAAGATGTAAACCAGCCCCGAAAACATCAAATTTTCGGGGCTGGTACTCACTTTTCACGAAAATGAACCCTGCCGTACCCACGTACGCCGACGAATTCATTTTCGTGAAATATCCGCGTCGTTTCTCAGCGTCTCGCCAGCTTACTGACTTTGTCAGTAAGCTGTATGAAAACGCCTGCATTTGCGGGCGTTTTCATTTTTTCAAACATTTTTTAAAAAAAGGTTGACATCTCCCCTTTTTTTTGTTATAATAGATTTGTTTCATGCAGGGAGAGGTGTCCGAGCGGTTTAAGGAGCTGGTCTTGAAAACCAGTGACTCGAAAGAGCCGTGGGTTCGAATCCCACCTTCTCCGCCAATGTCCGCCTCCTGCAAAGCATCGCCGTTTTTGTGCCTGGTTTGCAGGACAGCGGAAACTATTTTAATATTGAAATGGAGAAGTACCCAAGTAGGTCGAAGGGGCTCCCCTGCTAAGGGAGTAGGCTGGGAAACTGGTGCGAGAGTTCGAATCTCTCCTTCTCCGCCACATTTCAGAGGTTTCTGTTTCAGCAGAAACCTCATTTTTTATCAGTTCCCTCAGCATTTTATCATGAAATATGATGAAGAAATATAATCGGTAATGCGGTCGCCAAACCATTTACTATTATATCTCGGAGGTTTTCTCATGCTAAAGCTTTTATTTCCACACCTAAAGGCACCAAAACAGAAAAAATCTCAAAAACTTGAGATTTTTTCTGCATTTTAACACTTATATAAACGAATAAGCTTTTATTTTATATGAAAATTTCTTGCCTTTTTACGATCCGGACATTTTTTAACATTCCCGGATTTATTATATTCCTTTTATATAATTCCCGGTTTTCCCACCGGACGCATCGCCGCATCCCACGCATATACTTTTAAGGTATAGCCGAGGTCTGTATCGAAGACTGGTATGCTCAACGTCGAACCCGAGCCGCTCACCATCCGCACAAGACGTTTTTCTCCGTTTACCTCTTTATAAAAGCAGGCATAAATTCTTTCCGCGGCTTCAGGAGCCTTCGCGGTAGTCCAGCCGACTTCAAGCTTACTGACAGAGAATCCGTTTTTCAGAATCTGCACCGTGTTCGCCGCGTCAAACACCTTGAACATCGTAACCTCGCCGCCCGCAAGGGATGCCGTAAGTGAATCCGTGCCGAGTGTTAAATTGTTCGTAGTGGCTCCGCCGAGAAGTGCAAATCCCCTTTCTTTTCCAACGGGAATTGTGATTGACTGCACAGCGTCCGAAAGCGACGTTATCAGATAATAATCGCCGTCTTCCCTTGCCCATTTTCTGATTGCATAGGAAGATGTTTCCGTTTTTTCCGCTTCCCCTGCATGAATGAACAAATCATAGAAGGTCGGCAATTCGTTATTCAGCACAGTACAAAGCGGCTCCCAGAGCACTGTATTATAAATCGGCACCTTGGAAGGGTTTCTAACGACATCGCTGAACGAATACATAGAAACGCCCTTTGCACCACCCATAAAAGCCTGATAGATAAAATGCTGCAACAAAACCCCGGAAGGAAGCTCGGCCGCGGTGCCGGATCCTCTTGCGTATGCACCGACGTTCGGATATACCGGCCTTCCGTTTGCATACTTTACAGATTCTTCCACATAGGCACGTACGCCCGAATAGTCCATCGAGTACGAGTTCGGAATAAAAACATCACAGTATTTTACCGATTCTTTAAAAACATATGAAGAATAATCCGCAATTACAATCGGGTGGTTTGGGTCAATATCGCGTATTGTTTTATAGGCAAGCTCTAAAAGATCCGTGGCTTCCTCGGTAATGCCTGCGCCTAAAGGTTCGTCCTGCACAAGCCAGCCGAAAATACGCGGGTCATCCTTATACTGCTCTACGAGCTTTTTCGTATTGCCGATAATATCGGGATGCGCCGCATTGAGCATATTATAATACAGACAGAAAACGCCCTTCAGCCCGTTCTCCGCCGCCTGATTCAGTACATTTTCACGATGGGCCTTCCGTTCTACGGGTGCACAGCCGTAGTCCACCTGGAACATGGTAAAGCCTGCTTCTTTGGCAAGGGGGAAGTCTTCCGTATTCAGATGATAGGCTATAACCGGTATAACTTCTTTCCCGTTTTCATCGTGATACAGTCCGTTTTCATCAATATACCGCGGTCTGTCGTACTTATACAGATTCTGATCGAAGGAATCGAGAATGTTTCCGTTTAAATCCACAGCATCAATATGTAATTGATACGCATACCCTTTTTTCTTCAAAACATCCGGAATGCTGTACGTATAGCTTGCGCTTCCGTTTTGAAAAGTAACGCCCAGCTTCTTATCTACCACCGTATCGCCGTCATAAATATAGAAATTCGCCCTTAAAGTTGCCTCTAATGCACTGTCTAAGAAAAAGGAATTAATATTTGCGTAAGCGGTGGCGGTGGTCTCCTCGGTGTAATGGAAGATATGCGAGGAGGTGAAATTAAACTTTTCCGTTTCGGAAAGCTTTAAGGATACATCGTCAAAATACGCATACCCCTCCGCCCAAAGTCTACAGTACATTTTCACCATGGTGGCCTCATACGGAAGCTTGAATTTTTCGGAAACCATGGTCCATTTTCCGTTTGTGGAGCCCGGATATGTCACATAATTGGAGCCTACGCCGCCCGAGTTTGTCGAAGCACCGCGATAAAATTCCATAGACATGCCGACCGGAATCTGTGGCGCTGTTTTCAGCTCTGCATACAGCCAGAAAGACACCTCATAAGTCGCCCCCGGAATCAGATTCGGCACCTGAATATTGATCCACGGGCTCTTTGTTCCGTCGTTTACAATTTTAACGGCGTTTTTTCCGCTATTGACATTCTCCGACGTGACCGCAACGGAAACTTTTTCTCCCCAGTCAATTTGCGTACCGCTCCAGTTCCCCGTCGGATTCCCACTCACCACGGTCTCAAAGCCGCCGTTTGTGACAAGCTCCGGATTTACTTCTTCTGCCGCCACATGCGGCAGAAGAAGTAAGAGGGTAACTAAGATAACTAAAACTTTTTTCAGCATCTTATCACCTGTATACTGCATAGAGTTCCAGATACGGATTCAATCTCCGACAGAACACCATGTCGTCCTTGCGAATGGCCTCTATTGTTTTTACCTCTATTATATCCTTCGCACTGTCATAAATGAGAACAGGGGCAATCCCGCCGCTTTGGTAATAATGCAAGAACAGTCTCTCATATTGACCGGGCAGAAGTACAACACCGTCCGGCACTGTTCTGACAACCGGTCCGAACGCAACCGTACGTTCAGAGTAATTATAATCCGGCCCAAGATTCTTTGGTGCATTTTCGCCGACAAGCGGAGATTTCGAACGAAGCACAGCACGCATGCCCGTAAACGTTACGCCGTCCATACCACCTACCGAGAACTGCACAATATCGCCTTTATTTAAGGCTGACACAGGCATATCGGGATTTAGGGATGTGATATAGCCTTTGACCGTAACCTCCGTTTCCCCGTTTTTGATATCCGTAAGTGTATTGGCATCCAGAACCACTCTTAAATCCTCATCTGCATAGAAGGTCATCTCCGTCCCCGTGTTGCCGACAAGACGAACGGCTTTACGGATGTTTCCTTCCGCATCCAAACCATCTCCGACGCCGACTACCATTGCCATGGGCGCATCTACGGAAACATCCTTTACGGTACTTGAAACACGTTGCACAACGGCACCCACCGTGTAGTCTTCATGCCAGTCAAAAAGCTCACAGCCTACATAATGTACGGAATGCGCATATCTTGCACCACCTTTTACAACAGAATAATCCTTTGCATTTTCGGAGCCTTTTTCCGGCACAATAAAACTCACAGTCTCACTGCCGATTCTGTAAAGGCACGCAAATGACATCATATTATATCCCGAAAAGAGCGAAGTGGCGCCTGCTACATCTCCCGTATAGAAAACCTTTGAAAATCCTTCCGGAATATCGGCGAAGTTTTTCTTTACGGCATCCGCAGCCGTTTCTACGGACGTAATTTTCTCTTCTCCATTTATCTCATATATAACCAGCTGTTCTTTCGTATTTTCGCCGTCCATAAGAATCGATTCTGTCAAAAGTGCGGCGGCATTTGTCGGCGTACTGTTAAAGCGTACTGTCTCTGCCGCTTTAAATACCTTCATTTCGCCTGTTTTTGTAAAGATTTTTAAGGATACGCCGCCATCGACGCCCTTATCCGCCGCGATTTTCGTCAGATATCCGTACTCGGGTGTTACGTTCTTATCGTCAACCGCCGCAACCTTGCCCGAAAAATCGAGATAGTATTTTGCGCTTATGCCGAGTGCGGGCGTACCGAGACAGGTTTTTGCCACGGGGTAGACCTTATCGCCCAAAAGAATGCCATCGGCAGAGATTTCTGCAGGTTCACCTTGTGCGCTTTCTGCGGAAAGTGCAACTTTATACAAAGACCCGTCGCCGTGCAGGTATACAGAAAGAACGTTCCATTCCTTTAAAGCACCAACCTCAAAATCCATATAGAAGCGTCCTTTATCTTTTTCGAGGACAAGCTCTTTTGCGTTTTTGAAGTAAACGGTATTATCGTCTTTATAAACGGACTGTACAATGCGGTTTTCGTATTTTTCAACAAGTACGCTTGTCACGGCACCGCCTGAAGAAATGAGCGTTACCGTACCCATTTCGGGACGAAGGTCAGACGCTTGTGGCACTGTTTTCTTTTCACCGTTTACATATACCGCGGCACCCGTTACAGAGACAAGCTCATCTTTGCCGTTTTCGAGGTCATAACGGATTTTCGATGTGTCCGCTTCCAAAATATCATCGGCATCAATTGTTATAGCCTCGGCACCGTTTGCAGGTTCAATATAAAGAATTTTCTTTTCATCCTCCGCATATTCTGCATAGGCCTCCACACGCTGACGGTGATATTCTTCACCACCCGTGTAAACCACGCCGTCTAAAAGAATTTCGCCTCGTCTTACATTAGCACCCGTATAATACGTCTCTTCAACCGTTCCCTTTACCTTATAAATATTTCTGTAGGAAGAAAGAAGTGTATCTTCGCTTTCGCGGTATTCTTCGTTTCCGCCGAAGACCGTTCGTTCCGCCATTTTGATGTCTGCCGCATTTTTCAAAAGTACGGCGAGCTCTCCCGCACGGATATATTCTTCCGGCGAAAGGCCTTTAAGAAGGTCTAATTGTGTTGCCATTACCATATAGCCGCCGCGAGAAAGTGCGTAAGCTTCATAGCCGAGAAGCTTCACCAATTCTTCAACGGCTTCCGCATATGTAATCGCCTTTAAATCGTCAGCAAATACATCGAAAGGCATGCCGATAAAGCCTTCTATTGCCTTTTCAAATTCGCCTTTCGATACGGATTTTTCAAGCAAAGGCGTGGAAACGCCAAGTGCATTTAAGAGGTCTGTCGCATCGCTCCAGACAGAGAGCGTATCTTCACTTACCGCATCGGTAAATGTAATTTCTTCCTTCACTTCCTGCGGTGTTTCGGGTACAGGTGCCGCCGCTTCAAATTCCGTATGCAAAATTCGATGGAGCATGACTGCGGCTTCTGCACGTGTAGCCAGTCCCAAAGGATTTAAAGTACCGTCACCGTTTCCGACGATAACCTCTGCCTGTACCATAGCTTTTACAGCATCAAGTGCATAATCGGAAACGAAGCTCCAATCAGAAAACGTTGGGATTTCTTTTTCGGTTGCCGCGGCTTTTACGGCACGTGCTGCCGTCGTCATGATATCCTGTCTTGTAATGGTATCATTCGGGCGGAAATTGCCGTCGGTATCGCCGGTAGTAATCCCTGCACGTCTTGCGATTTTAATTTCTTTTACATCACAATCCGGGAAGGCTTCGCCTTCTTCGGTAAGCCCCAAAGCACGAACGAGGAAAGACACAAAGTCAAGCCGCGTGATCGCTTCTGCGGGGCCGTACTTCCCTTCTGCTACCGTGTTTAATACGTTTTTTGCATCAAGTGCGGCAATTGCATCCTGTGCCCACTCGTATCCTGCAAGGTCATCAAAAGAGGACTCATTGATGCGGGACAAATCTACTTTTTGGTCGGGAATAATCTTAAAGAGCGTGACTTCCTCGCTACCCAGGGTAAGCGTCATTTCGCCGTTTCCGCTTATGGCTTTCTGCGTGGTAAGACCTAAAGGCTCCGCTTTAAAGCCGTCAATCTTTATTTTGCCGTTACGGCTTCGCATGGGAATGGTAACCGACTTTTCCGCTCTACCGCGGTTATGGGCTACGAGATACATATCGTCTCCCACAAACCAATTGAACCACTTCATGCTGTCCCAGCCGACGACACTACCTTCGCCGTCATCGTATTCATTGAATACAACGGCATTGCCGTTTACAAAGCGGTCAAAGAGAATCGGTGCTTCTTCCTTATTGAATTTACAGAAATCCTCCCATAAATCCCATTTATAGAGCTGCTGTCTTTCCGCAACGCCCTGCCCCGCATCCGAAAATGCGAAGTAACCCATGCCGGTAGACCCTTCCTCAAAGGCACGGTAAATGGAATTCCGAGCATCGTTCATTGTGGGGAAATTGCCGTTGGAATTATACGTTGCGGCAAGCTCCCAGAAGCCGTTTTTATCTTTTGAAGCTTCCCTTGCACGGTAAGTTTCTGCCGAAATGGAACGGGTATCCCCTCCCATCGCATAAGCATCAATACAGAGAACATCACAATATTTTACGGAAATATATTCATTTCTTTTATCGCAAATATAGATAGGATGCTTCTTATCAATTTTTCGGATAGCAAGATATGCTTCTTCCGCATGCAGTCTTTTTTCCTTGTCGTCACCGTTAATAAACGGTTCATCCTGCATGGCAAGGGCTATAATGGTATCATCGTCCTTGATATCCTCGACTACCTTTTTTGTGTTCTCAAGGTTATTGGGATGTCCTGCATTCTGATTCGCTACATACAAGGATAAAATACCCTTTAAGTTATTTGTTTTTGCGGTATTAATGACAAGCTTTCGGTATTCCTGTTCCTCATACCGTCCTGCCGCCCAGGAAAACTGTACCGTGTTGATGCCGCCCTCTGCCGCCTTCGGATAATCCTCTACATCTACGTGGTATGCCGTGATGGGATTAAAGCGCTTGCCGTCTACCATTAAGTATCCGTCCTCGCTCAGCATGGAAGGGCGGTCTACAACGTACAGATTTTGTTCGTACTCTTCCAAAACCTCGCCTTTTGCATTTTTAATCTTACATTTTAATGTGTACCTTTCGTAGGGCTCCATATAGGAAGTAGAATATGTATACCGTGCGGACATATTCACCGGTTTTACGTTTTCTGCTTTTTCACAGACTTCCTCGCCTTTATAAACTGTAAAGTCCACAAGCGTGTCTTCTTCTACGCCCTGTCCCTCATAGAAGGGGTCGATGTTGACGTAGGCATCGCCGCCGGTTTCTTCCTTATAGTGGAATACCTTGTCGGTATCAAACGCATATTTTGCAGGACCGCCGGAGAACTTTACGCTTAGGTCATCAAACCAGGCTTCGCCCTGCCCGTAAATACGGCAATAAATTTTAACAACCTGTGTATTTTCCGGTACATGGAAAATCGTTTTATGCTCTACCCAGCGGTCATTTGTATTGAAAAGAAATGCACCCAGCGGATAGGTTGTCGGAATCGAGGAGTCTGCAAGTGCTGTTTCCACGGAGGGCCGTCCGCTGTAAAATTCCAATTTATTTCCTGTTGCCTGCCATGTGGAGCTTGTAACGTTGGAATTAATAAACATGGTGAGCTCATAAAAGCAACCCGGCACAAGGCCTGAAATGGTCGTTGCCGCCCAGGGGTTATTTTTTGTTGCCTTGATATGCAGAGAGTTTTTGCCGGAATAGGCTCTCGTGCTGTCAATCTCAAACTCTGCAACCGACGCATCTGCATTGAAGTGTGACCATTCCTTTGCCCAGCCGTTTTCATCGACTTCTTCAAAGCCTGCATTCGGCACCATGATTTCCTGTACAATATCCACCGCCATGGCAGGTGCCGCTGCAAGGAGTCCCATCAGCATCAAAAACGTCAGAAACAAAGAAAACGTACGTTTATTCTTTATAATTCGCATTTTATTATCCTTTCTTTACTGCAAAACAGCTTTATCAAACAAAGCAGGCTGCATGCCCTGTGCCGTATTCCAAGTAAACGCTTCCACCTTATAAGTCACGCCGTCTGTATTCGCCGGCACTTTTACGGTTGTAACGGGGTCTAACACCTTGCCGTCAGTGGAGCTTTCCGTTTTTACATCGAAGTCTATAAGGCTCTTCTTGCCATCCTCATATTTATATACACCTGTAAAGAGCATAACTTCCGTTTTTTCGTAAGTTCCCGTTCCCGTGCCGTCAGCATCGAGAATTTCTATCGGAATTACATGTGCACGTGCACTTACGGATTTCAAGCCGTTGGCATCCGGCGTGATTTCGGAAAGTGCATTTGCCTTCACCGTTTTTTCTGTTGTGCAAGTGGCACCGCCGAAGGGATCGGGGAAATGTCTGCCCGCAGCATTTTCTGTATAGAGGACAATATCCTTATAGAAGCCAAGGCTGTTTTCGTCTACATCTATTGACACATTATCAAGGTCGAAGCTCGTAAACCAGAGAGAACCTGCTGCTCCGGGTGCTGCACCATGTATATACAGAGCATAATCTTCCCAGATGTAGTCAAGACTTGCTCTCGGGAATTCTCCGAAATAGGGCTTGTCACCGGTATAAAATCTGAGACTCGGGCGGCCGTTATTCGTGAATCTTTGGCTGAACGAAATCTTATACCGGTTTCCTTCGAGACCACTGAATGGATACCACACTTCTAAAGCTTCGCCGCCTATTGCTGTGTCAAGAAGCTTCAGATAATGATTTCCTGTTTCGCTATCCTCTCCCAAGCCGACATGCAAACCATAAGAAGAGATACCGCTCCATGGACGGAAAGCATAAAACTCGGGGATAAACGGCTCTTCAAAATCACCGTTCGATAGCTTACCGAAATCTTTTCCGGTTTCTACAAGGGAAAGATCGTCCACCAACAAATAAGGATCTTCGCCGTTCGCTTCTACATTTGCATTTATAGCAATATTTATCATATTGATACCCGCAGGCGTCGTGAAATTCACACGCACCTCGCGCCACGCAATGTCATCGCCTTCACACGCTTCCCCGAATACCATATCGGGAAGTGTTGCACCACTTTTTACACCGTCAAAGAGGAACGCGTTGTTCGATGCATAGAATCTAATTGCATCCTGTTTGGAATTTTGCATCCAAAAAGACAGCGTATAGTTTGTCATGGGCTTTATGGGGAACCAACCAAACTTAATGTGTCCCGTGGGCATCGAGAAGCTATGCGAGCCGGAATGCGACGCACTATCGGTAATCGTTCCGTTCAAATCGATGCCGGATACCGGAGCACCGTCAAAGTCGGGATTATATTTCGCAAAAAGATTCTCTGTATCGGTTATTTCATTTTCAACGAGAGAAATATCATCTACGAGCAGGAAAACATCGTCGACATCGGGATTGGCATTGATGGCAATATTGAGCATATTGGCATCCTTAGGGACTATGAAAGAAAATTTAACTTCGCGCCATACCGTAATATCTTCCCCTTCGTGCGCCTCGCCGAACATCATATCGGGGAGTGAACCGTAATTTGCTCCGTTCGGATTTTGCTTGTTTCCATCCTTTAAAAATGCATTGTTTGCTGCATAGAATCTAATGGCATCCTGTGCAGAATTCTGCATCCAGAAGGATAACGTGTATTTCGCTTCGGATTTTACGGGAACTTGACCGTATTTGATATGGCCGCCATTCATTGCAAGGCTACGGCTTCCCGTATGGGCAACGTTATCGATAATCTGACCCGCCTGATCCACGGTAAGTGGCTTATCGTCTTCAAAGCCCGGATTTAAATCCACAAGCAGATTTTCTTCTGCCGCCGTCGCCACCATGCCAAAACCCGTCATGAGCATAATTACTGTCAGTACAAGGGATGTCCATTTTGTAAATATTGCTTTCATACTAAACCTCCAAATTTTTTATATTTTTATCGGCATCCGCCGAAGGGTTACATTTTTAATACATTGCAAAGCGTCTGCAATCGGTGTGTTTTTGCCTTTGTTTTGTTAAAGCTTCGTTTCCTTGCCCTTTAACAAAACCTTTTTGATTCTGATATCGTCGTCAAATAAAACAACATCCGCATCCAGCCCCGCCTTTATGGCACCGATATTCTCTGCGCCTATAATCCTCGCAGGAATTTGCGTCATCATTTTTATGACATTTACGATGTCTATGCCGACTTCCTTGTGCATTACACGAACCAAGCGGTCTGTCGTTGCAATGCTTCCTGCAAAATTCATGCGGTCCGGTGTTCTTGCAACGCCGTCCTCTACAATCGGCATCCGGCTTTCATCCATAGGACCTGCATTACTCTCCATACCGGCGGCAAGAATCGCATCCGTTACCATGCAGATATAATCCGGGGTTTTTACCTTACAAATAAGACGAAGAAGCTCCGGCGGCAAATGCTTACCGTCCGCAATCGTTTCCAAATACATATCATCAAGCAAATACCCTGTTTCCACAGCGCCGAGAACCCGAAAGCCTTTATTTCGCGTCAGGAGCGACATGCCGGAATAAAAATGGGTCATAAGGCGGCAGCCTGCGTTATACACCGGCAAGATTTCCTCATATGTAGCATTCGTATGTGCAATGGAAGGGATAACGCCGTTTTTCATAAGCGTTTCACAAAACTCTAAAGCACCCTTTCTTTCCGGCGCAAAGCTCCATCTTCTGATAATCCCTTTAAATTCCGACAGTAATGCCTCATACTCTTCCTTGACGGGAGCTGTCAATGCTTTGAGCGGAACCGCTCCGGCCTGCTCCGGCGAGAAATAGGGTCCCTCTATGTGTGCGCCAAGAATTTGCGGAAGGTTTTCCTCTTGTTCGTGCATTACCGTGCCGATAACACCGAGCGTCTTCCGAAGGGAAGCTTTATTTTCCACAACCATTGTGGGCATGATTGCCGTGGTTCCGTGCACAGCATGCGTACGTATCACCGCACGGACAGCCTCGGGCGTTCCGTCATTAAAATCAGCACCCCCGCCGCCATGGATATGCAAATCCACAAAACCGGGACTTACATATGCATTTTCAGCGTCTATTACCGCATCTGCCGCGATTTCTTCGGCAGTAACAGCCAGAATTTTACCGTCACGTATATACAGCACTTTATCTGTTTCAAGCTTATCGGTGATAATACGACCGTTCACAATCTTTATTGTCATTCGTCTTGCCTCCGTATAGTCCAACTAAGTTAAACGTCGGCTTCCTCCAGTTTTTTCTGCCAGAGGGCACGTATGCGTTCGTAAACCTCGGGTTCAATGTACGGTGTCCCTTTTGAGAAGGTGGGCAGGAGCTGATCGCCTGCGACCTTTTTGTCCGTACAGCGCTTATCGCCGCGCCATTTTTCTCTCTCTTCAGGGTTTCTGAGATTCGGAATTTCCTTTCTGCGGTTATCATCAAGAATGGAGAAATGTGCAAAAAGGCCGGGCATCCACATATCTAGTGCTTCATATACGTCAATAATATCTGCTGTTTTGTCACCACTGAGTCTTCTGAAAAAGTTATCTATCGCAATATAATCCGACCCGCCATGTGAAAATCCCCTTGCTTCATCGGGGACCTTAGGAAGGTATGTGGAAAGCACTGCTTCCGCCCCGCCGCCGCGGTACGGATCGATATTGGTATACACACGGTTAAACTTATCGCCGCACGCATCCTCCCGAGCCGTTTCCGCTCTTCCCTTTCTGCCGTAAATAGAGTACCATACAGAGCGTTTATAAAGTCCGCCGTGGATACTCTTGATGATGCCGTCATTTTCAAGTGTTACCATTTCCATGCCAAACAACGAGGATCTGGATCCGCTCTGTACTGCTCCATAAATCAGAGGACTTTCAATGCCGACGACCGACACGGGACGAAGCCCTGTAGCATGAATGATGGGACCTAAAGAGTGTGTGCAATAGAAGGTGGAATACATGTTGTTTCTCCAGTGGTCGGGATCACCGTATGTAATTTCCGGCCAGATGTCGCCGCAATCATGAATATATTCGCCTTCTCCGTATTCAAATTCGCCGAGCTCGCCCTTTTGGTAAAGGCGCCGCATTTCATAAACGCCGCTCATAAAGCAGTAATTTTCACCGTAAGCATATATTTTCCCGGTTTTCTCTACGCACTCCACAAGCCGAACCGCCTCGTCCATGTTCTGTGCAGGTAATACCTCGCTGTATACGTGCATGCCCGCTTCCATACAGCGAATGGCAAAGGGTGCATGCTCGTTTGCATAATTGGCAAGAACAACGGCATCCATATCATGCTTGATAAATTCATCAAAGGTTTTATAATATGTTATATCCAGTCCTTCATTCGCCTTTTTCTGCTTTTCAATGGCATCATCCCACTTATCACAGATGGCTACTACTTCTGCAAGGTTACTCTGCTTGCAGGCTCTGATCATAGCTTCACCGCGATACGCGCCGAAAATGCCGATTTTCAACCTTTTCATGTCATTAAACCTCCAATTTTAGTTTATGACTTAAGTATAGCATACCCGCGGTTCAATTTGAATGGACAAAAATTATCTCTTTATGCAAAATAATTAGAAGGACCCGTTTTCTATCTTATTTCCGCATTTTCATAGTGTCTTTATATATTTCCCAACCTGTAAAACAAGGCAAAAAAATGGTGTGAAAAACACACCATTTTTTTGCTACACCATTTTTTTGCTATTCATTTTCCCTTTTCTTTTTAATCCAAAACCTGTTTCTCAAACAGCGGCAGCATATCCTCTACCGTGCTCCACGCAACAGCTTCTACCTTATAGGTTTCGGTAGCGGTATTTTCCGGCACCTGCACCGTACCGACGGCATCCAAAACCTTACCGTCAGAAGAAGCATCGGTGGCAATATTTACGTTTACGAGACACTTGTTGCCGTCTTTATCATATTGATATACCGCCGTCAGGAGCGTAACCTCTTCCCTATTGAAGGTGCCTGCTGCCGTTTCTGTCGGGATGACATGTGCACGTGTCATTACGGTTTTAAAACCGTCTACCGCCGTAATGTCGGAAAGAGAATTTGCTTTTACTGTTTTTTCTGTCGTGCAAGTGGCACCGCCGAAGGGATCGGGGAAATGTCTGCCCGCAGCATTTTCTGTATAGAGGACAATATCCTTATAGAAGCCAAGGCTGTTTTCGTCTACATCTATTGACACATTATCAAGGTCGAAGCTCGTAAACCAGAGAGAACCTGCTGCTCCGGGTGCTGCACCATGTATATACAGAGCATAATCTTCCCAGATGTAGTCAAGACTTGCTCTCGGGAATTCTCCGAAATAGGGCTTGTCACCGGTATAAAATCTGAGACTCGGGCGGCCGTTATTCGTGAATCTTTGGCTGAACGAAATCTTATACCGGTTTCCTTCGAGACCACTGAATGGATACCACACTTCTAAAGCTTCGCCGCCTATTGCTGTGTCAAGAAGCTTCAGATAATGATTTCCTGTTTCGCTATCCTCTCCCAAGCCGACATGCAAACCATAAGAAGAGATACCGCTCCATGGACGGAAAGCATAAAACTCGGGGATAAACGGCTCTTCAAAATCACCGTTTGTTACCTTGCCGAAATCTTTCCCGGTTTCTACAAGGGAAAGGTCATCAATTAACAAGTACGGATCTTCCGCATTGGCGTTAATTGCAATATTCAACATATTTATGCCCAGCGGCGAGGTGAAATTGACACGCACTTCACGCCAAATAATATCCTCGCCTTCATGTGCTTCCCCGAAGACCATATCAGGAAGTGTTGCACCACTCTTTGCACCGTCTAAGAGGAATGTATTGTTTGCCGCCCAGAATTTAATGGCATCCGCCTTGGAATTCTGCATCCAGAAGGATAGAGTATAATTTGTGTGCGGTTTTATAGAGAACCACGGAAATTTGATATGACCGCCATTCATTGCAAGATAACCTGCCCCTGTATGGGCAACATCTTCATTTAATACAATTGTACCGACTTGATCTACCCCGGCCGGTACTGTAGTCGATTCAAACTCGGCATTTAAAGTTACAAGCAGATTTTTATTCTCTGTAAGCGAAAGATCATCAATCAAAAGCGCAGGATCATCCGCATTGGCATTAATAGCGATATTCATTTGATTAATATTCGCAGGGGTCCTGAAATTCACTCTTACTTCGCGCCAAACATTCACATCTTCCCCTTCTCGCGCTGCACCAAACACCATATCGGGAAGTGATGCACCACTCTTTACACCGTCTAAGAGGAATGCATTGTTTGCCGCCCAGAATTTAATGGCATCCGCCTTGGAATTCTGCATCCAGAAGGACAGGGTGTAAGTTGTCAGCGGTTTTACAGGGAACCACGGAAATTTGATATGACCGCCATTCATTGCAAGATAACCTGCCCCTGTATGGGCAACATCTTCATTTAGTACAATTGTACCGACTTGATCTACCCCGGCCGGTACTGTAGTCGATTCAAAACCGGGATTCAAAACGCCGAGCAGATTTTCGCCCGCCGAAAGTGCCGTCACAGAAAAGGCGGCTGCCAACAAAAGAACTGTCAAAGCCAAAGCTGTGCATTTTGCAAATAATGTCTTCATATAAAAACCTCCATATTTTTTATGATTTCAGTATAGCACAGTTTTACCCAAAATTGGAATGGATAAAACTTATGTCTTTATGCAAAATAATTAGAAAGGCTTGTTTTTTGGTTGAAATTTTGATATATTGATAGGGAACCAAAGCGAAAAGGAGAAAAAGCATGGAAAATATATGTCGTTTTATTCCTCTCTATCCGTCGGCAGACAACATTCACATTCTCAATTTTGTTTTAGAGACGCAAAAAATGCAATTACTGCATCCCGAAGAGAGTGCAGGGTATCGACTTTTCTTTGTATCAAAGGGAACGGGAAGGCTGAAAACGAATGGTAAAATCACGCCCGTTTCTGAAAACGATATTTTCTTCACGTTTCCCGGCAGAAATTTTTCCATCGAATTTGACGGAGAGTTTTCCTGTATGTACATTAATTTCCTCGGCGGCCGTGCCAATATTATTTTAGATCGTCTCGGCGTTACGCTGACCGCCTATCACTTCCCCTCGTTCCCCGAGCTCCGTGATTTCTGGGAGACAGCTATTCACTCCTTTGAAAATTCACTCGACCTCATAAGCGAAAGTGTTCTCCTTTTTACATTTTCCGCTCTTGCAGAACGGAAGCAAGCCGAGTCCGGCGAGCCGGCGTCTCCCGGCACTACCAAAATGATTCGCCAAATCAAAAAATATCTGGATGAAAATTATGCCGATCCCGAGCTTTCTTTAAAATCGGTCGCGGCACATTTTTCCTATAACAAAGCATACCTTTCCTCCACCTTCAAAAAGCAGATGAAAACAAGCTTTTCCAACTATCTAAATGTTGTGCGTTGCCGTCATGCATGCCGCCTTTTAGAGCATGAATTTACTTCTACGCAGGAAATCGCACTGCTTTGCGGCTATACTGACCCAATGTATTTCTCAAAGGTTTTTCGCCAAAAAATGGGGGTTTCGCCGCGGGATTATCGGGCGGGGCTACAGAAAAACAAATAAAAGGCCGGGGAAATGTTAAAAAATTGTCCTGCTCGCAAAAAGGTACACGCGGCTTACCCGTTCGAGAGCATGTGCCCTCACCTGCATTGCCTTTAAAATCAAATCTTTTTTTCCCATCAAAAAAGCCTTGAAGTATTAAAGAATTTCTTGAAGGAAAGTCCGCTCCTTTTGCACCAAGCCGAAGTACAGCTCAGATTATCTTCTTTTATACCACAAGGCTCATATTCTGTTTTGTTGTCATCAAGCCACTTTTCGCCTTATCGTTTTTGATAAACGATCAGTTCGGGTGCAGTGCAATTTTCGCCATACGCAGCTACCAGCAAAAAGTCCATACCGGCAACCAAGCCAAAGTATTTTATCATCTCGTCGTCATTAAATTCACATGCAACCTGATTACACAAATAAACTTCTTTGTCATCCAGTAATTTCATCTCATACCCGTTTGGCATGGGATAGGCTAAATTTACATAAGAACCATTGATTGCATACAGCTCGTCTATTTTCGGCATGCCCGGAATCTGCAATGCATTCAATTCTTCGACTATCTGCCTTTTGAAGGCTTGATAATGTTCCACGCCTCCGATTTTTATGTATTTAAAAATAAAGCATTGCTTTCCGAACGGACAGCCTTTCGTTTCGGCACAGCCTTTGCAATTATGCTTTCCCCCAAAACCGCAATCAGCGCAATCGGCACCGCAAATTGATTTATGCATTTTATAAACCTCCAAAAAGCTCCATTATTTTCTCTCGAATCGCCTGCGCCGTTTTGATAAATTCCTCGTCACTTTTCCCCGTGGGATCGTCAAGCCCCCAGTCCGTGCGTTCTTTGCAAGGGATGTTGGGACAATGCACATTGCAGCCCATCGTGATAACGATATCAGGTGCAGGAATATCCGAAATCAGTTTTGAATACTGGTTCTTCATATCAATGCCGAAATGCTCCTTCATAATCCGTACAGCATCCCCGTTTATCTCGGGTTTTGTTTCTGTCCCTGCGGAATAGCAGTCATATTTTTCGGAAAGGTACGCTTTCCCGAAGGCCTCCGCCATCTGACTTCGGCAGGAATTGTGTACGCAAATAAAGGCTATTTTCTTTTTCATTTCTCTACCTCGTAAGGCCAGTCGATGATACCGCCGAACTCTTTCACGTTAGTATAGCCGAGTTTGGAAAGAGCCTCGGCTGCGATTTTACTCCGTCTGCCTGACCTGCAATATACGAGTATCAGCTTATCCTTATCCGGCAGCATTTCCACAGCCTTATTTTCAATTTCGGTATATGGAATTAAGACTGCACCCGGAATATGCCCCGCATCAAATTCATCCTGTTCTCTTGCGTCTAAAATGAAATATTCTTCGCCTGCGTTCATTATCTTTTTGGCTTCCTCTGCTGTGATTTGTTCAAACATTGCTTTTTCTCCTTTTTGACTAACGATTATTGATGTCGGTCCGTCTGCCCCGCCGATCATTCCGATACTGCTATTATTTCCGCAAGCTGAGAGCAAAATACAAAGTGATGTCGATAGAATGCATACTATTTTCTTCATATGGTTTACCTCTAAATCTCAAGTGCAAATAGCCCATGCGTATTGCAGTAATAATACATCTTTCCGCCACGCATCTGTGGAAATCGCAGTTCGCCGCCTTGCTCAGGATAAAGCCTTACCGTAAGCACTCTGTCAAAACGCACATAGGCAACAAACGAAATATAATGCTCCTTTGTCATCGGATGCGAAAATGTGATATAAAAATCATCTTCTATTGTTTGGATATTGAATTTGTGTGCTGCATCATCTTTCTTTGCCGCAAGGGGCGAAAGCTTTCTCCCACAGCATACCATTTCAGCATTCCCAATACTTGTAAGTATGTTCCCGCACGTTTCGCAAACATAAAATTTTGTCCTCTTCACATTCCCAACCTCCGGTTTTATTTTCGGCATTTCGCCTTCAAGCAGACTGGACGGATCGACCGCGAATATGCGTGACAGCTCGGAAATAAAGCTTACATCCGGGAATCCATGTCCCGTTTCCCATTTGGAAACAGTTTTTGCACAGATACCTAATTTTTCCGCTACATCCTTTTGCGTAAGTCCTTTTTCCCGTCTGAGCCGGGCAATGAGTTTCCCTGTTTTTGATAAATCCATTTCTGCCACCTCCCGCGGTTATTTTATGTGTTGTTTGCAAAAAATGCAATCCACGCTCCGTTCACATTGATTTTATTTATCATCTTTACCTTGTTTGGAAATCAGAACCATCGAAAAGACAAGCATAATAACCCCAAGGGTGAAAAGAACGCTGCCTGCCACAGTGTTTAATTGATTCGCGAAATATCCAATCATTCCGCTTCCTAATGCACATAAAGCAATTTGGATACTCTTTTTCACGTGTAGTTCCTCCTCAAATTCAAACTTATTTCTTCGACTGATAAAGTCCGACCGTTTCTCTGTTTCTGTACTCGTGCTTTTCGTAATAGCCGATTAAATTTTTGTCATCATCACGAAGGGCAACCATATACACATCCTTATTTTCCTCGTCATTGCGATAGGTATATATGATGTTGTTGTCCTTACTTTCGCGAAACCATGAGAGCACCTTATCAATCATTTCGTTGGCTTTAGGCGGATGGCAGTCTTTAATGCTCCTGCCAGTCAAGTCCTTATGATAACGCTCAATCGCCGAGGGATTCATATAAACGATGATATCGTCCATATCGCAAACAACCACAGGGGCGGTGTCTTGATCGAGTATACTTTTCAATAATTTATTTACCACTTTATTTCTCCATCCCGCAGTCATATGCTCTTTTTGATACAACTTCATCATAGTACATCGAGCCGTAAAGTCTGTATCCGCCTGCAAAATTATAAGCATCAAATCCGTTTTGCATAAGTATTCTTGTAGCAAGGTAGCTCCTGAGCCCACTCTGGCACATTACATACACGGGCTTTGCTTTATCAAGCTCCGAAAGTCTGTCTCTTAAATCATCCAGAGGAATATTGATAAATCCCTCTGCGTGACCACGCGTATATTCATAAACAGTTCTTGTATCCAAAAGCACGATATCCTCTCTTTTTTGAAGAGACGGAATATCTTCATAATAGAATTGCTTCACGATGCCGTTTTTCATATTTTCAATGATAAAGCCCGCCATGTTCACGGGGTCTTTTGCAGAAGAATACGGCGGTGCATAGGAAAGCTCAAGGTCTTTAAGCTTATCCGCAGAAAGCCCGGCAAAAATTGCCGTTGCAATCACATCGATTCTCTTTTCAACACCCTCGTAGCCCACCCCTTGTGCACCAAGGATTTTATGGGTTTCCTTTTTAAATATAACCTTTAAGGTCATAACGGTAGCACCGGGATAGTAGCCTGCATGCGATAGCGGAGAAAGGATAACCTTTTCGTACTTTATATTACTGTTTTTAAGCTGTGCTTCGGTCATCCCCGTCGATGCAACCGTCATATCAAAAAGCTTTATCACCGAAGCCCCTTGCGTGCCTTGGTATTTGCTTTCTATGCCGCAAATATTGTCTGCGGCAATTCTTCCTTGCTTGTTCGCAGGGCCTGCTAAGGTTATAACCGTCTTTTCCTTTGAAATGTAGTTTGTAACCTCCACAGCATCCCCGACTGCATAAATGTCCTCGTCCGAGGTTTGCATATTGTCAGAAACTGCAATTGCACCCTTTACACCCAAGGCAAGACCCGCATCCTTTGCAAGCGTATTTTCAGGCGACACACCAACGGAAACGATTACCATATCGGTAGGTATTTTTTCGCAATCGGTAATAACAACATTATTTTCCATACTTTTTACATTGCTGTTTAAAAGAATATGGATACCCTTTGCCCTTAAATTTGCGTGAATAAAGGATGCAATATCCCCGTCAACCGTATTTAAAAGGTGGTCGCCTTTTTGAATAACCGTAACATTGATTCCACGGTTTTTGAGGTTTTCCGCCATCTCAAGCCCGATAAACCCGCCGCCGATTATAACGGCTGTCTTTATCGGATTGTTGTCCGTAAACCTGCGGATTTTAAGTGTATCCTCCACTGTGCGAAGGGTAAAGACATTTTCGCAAACCCCCTTGCAAAAATCAGGCATAACAGGCTTTGCGCCGGGGGATAAAATGAGTTTATCATAGCTTTCCGCAAACACTTTGCCGGTAGCCTTGTCCGTAACCAAAACCGTCTTTTTGGCACGGTTTATTTCCGTTACCTCGTGGTGCGTTCTTACATCAATTTTAAACCGCGACCAAAAGCCCTCGGGCGTTTGCAAAAACAAATCCTCCTTATCCGCGATTTCACCGCCGATATAGTAAGGCAGACCGCAGTTTGCATACGAAACATATCCGCTTCTTTCAAAAATAATAATCTCCGCATTTTCATCAAGTCTTCTGATCCTCGCCGCAGCCGTAGCGCCGCCTGCAACGCCGCCAACTATCAAAACCTTCATATTTGCACCTCCTGATTTTTTTATTATAATTTAACGAAACAAAATCATCGTATTGCCGGATTTCTTGATTATCCCACACAAAGCATGTACCTTCATGGTACATAATCAAAGTATAACATATTATAAAATCAAATGCAACATAAAGAAAGAAAGCAGGCAGAAATTTCACCCGGTATTTTTCCGGATGTTACCATCGAAAATGAGAACGTGTCTTATGCTGTCGCCTCTGATGCAATAAAGGTCACAATAGCAACGCAAAAATAAGAGCCTCCGGAAAGATAGACGATCCCGGAGGCTTTTTGACATACGGAAATATTCTACTTTAGTAATTCTCTGTATAATTCGAGTTGTTTTTCGGTGGGTGCAAAGTCCGGCTTTGAGCAGCACGGGAGGCTGGGCTTTGTTCCGTCCTCGCCATAGAAGGGAGAC
>SVJY01000057.1 GCA_015068765.1 Oscillospiraceae bacterium | reverse complement strand
TTTCTTGCCATTGGTACCGGCTTCCAGCTTCTGGGGAGCACCTATGTTTCCGGCGAAGGTGAAATTCGGGAGGGATTAAACCTTCTCCCTATTTCTACCGAACGGTGTGACACCCGCTTTGTAGGCAATATTGCCACAGAAATTGACGGTATTACCTGCGTGGGCTTTGAAAACCATGCAGGTCGAACCCGTATAGGGGATATGATGCCTTTAGGCCGTGTGTTGTCCGGCTTTGGAAACAATGGGGAAGATGCCGGCGAAGGACTTTTATATAAGAATACCTTCTGTACCTTCTTACACGGTCCCCTTTTGTCGAAAAATCCGGAGCTTGCGGATAAAATACTTTTGCGTGCCTTAAGGAGACGGTATACGGTAGAAGAATTCGCACCTATCGACGATGCGTATGCACTATGTGCAAGAGACGATATGCTTAAAAAGATGCATATATAAATTTTTGCACTGCAAAAGACAGTAACTCCATATTTTTGCATAACCGCAAAAATGCAGGAAAAACTCATTGATTTGAGATTTTCCTGCATTTTTTATGCATATCAAACCGTTTATAAGAGGGCAGCTCTTACGGTATTTTTCATCAGCATTGCAATAGTCATGGGCCCTACACCGCCGGGGACAGGGGTGATGGCTGCACATTTATCCTTCACATTTTCAAAATCAACATCGCCGCAAAGCTTACCTTCACTGTTTCGGTTCATACCTACGTCAATAACGACTGCACCATCTTTAA
The DNA here is from genome assembly GCA_015068765.1 of Oscillospiraceae bacterium. Classification (GTDB taxonomy): domain Bacteria; phylum Bacillota; class Clostridia; order UMGS1883; family UMGS1540; genus SIG447. The sequence continues at coordinate 2,925 of SVJY01000057.1, read as the reverse complement.
CCATGTCGGAAGTGATGAAATTTGCTTTGCCAACGGCCGCCACTAAAATGTCTGCACGACGTGTTACTTCGGAAAGATTTTTTGTCCGGGAGTGGCAAATCGTCACTGTACCATGGGCGTGAAGAAGAAGCATAGCCTGGGGTTTGCCAACGATATTACTCCGCCCTACAACCACACATTCTTTTCCTGCCGGATCGATACCGCTTTCTTTGATTAGTTCCATTACACCGGCCGGGGTACAAGGGAGAAAGTCATAGTCGCCAATCATGATTTTACCTACATTGACAGGGTGGAAGGCATCTACGTCCTTTTTAGGGTCAATGGCAAGAAGTACGTTCTCTTCGCAGATATGCTTTGGAAGGGGGAGCTGACATAGAATACCGCTGATTTCTTTTCGTCCGTTTAATGTATGAATCAGTGAAATCAGTTCTGCTTCCGTTGTTTCTGCCGGCAGAGCGTGCTCTTCCGAGTATATACCGATTTCTGCACATGCCTTTTTCTTGTTGTTAACATAAACGCGTGAGGCAGGGTCATCCCCAACGATGATAACAGCAAGACCGGGGTTAATGCCTTTTCCCTGTAGTTCTGCCACCTCGCCCCTGAGTGCCTCTTTTACCCGTGCCGATACTTCTTTTCCGTTTAACAGTTTCATCTTTTTTGTCCTCGTTTCCTAATAGTTTTTTTATTAAATCTCCACGTCCAAGCTTTAAAAGACCGTCCCGTGCGGTTTTACGGTTTTCCGGCTTGTAGAGCTGGAGAAGTGCTCTTTGTAATTTTTTTTCACCTTCCGATTTCGGTACATAAACCGGTTGCCCCGTAAGTGGATGAATCCCTGTATAGAACATGGCAGTGGAAAGCGTTCCGGGCGTGGGATAAAAATCCTGCACCTGCTCCGGATGAATTTTATGTTCTTGCAGATATACAGCAAGCTCCACGGCATCGTCCACCGTACAGCCCGGATGGCTGGACATGAAATAGGGGACGATATACTGTCGGTCATTGTGTTTTCGGAATTTTTTCGTAAAGGCATCATATACATCTGCACCCGGCTTACCCATACAAAACAGCGTGTTTTTAGCAATATGCTCCGGTGCGATTCGCAACTGACCGCTGATATGATGCCGGCATAGCTCGTGGAAAAAAGCGTCGTTTTTATCCTTTTCCATATAATCATACCGTATACCGGAACGGACAAACACTCTTTTCACGCCGGGCAAAGCCCGAAGTGCACGAAGCATGGTAAGATATTTGTCATGAGAAACACGCATATTCGGGCAAGGACCGGGGAAGAGACATTCGCGGTTTTTACAAAGCCCTTTCTTAAGCTGTTTATCACAGGATGGCTGCATAAAGTTTGCCGTAGGACCGCCCACATCATGAATGTATCCTTTAAACCGAGGGTCTTCCGTCATCAGCTTCGCTTCACGCACCACTGACTCGATACTCCGGCTTTGTACAATACGTCCCTGGTGAAACGCAAGGGAACAGAATCTGCAACTGCCAAAACAGCCCCGGTTTGCGGTGATGCTGAACAGAATCTCTGTAATGGCAGGGATTTCTTCTTTATAGGAAGGATGTGCCGCACGCATATAGGGGAGCTCGTAGACCGCATCCAACTCTTTTTCCGAAAGTGGCATACAGGGTGGATTTTGTATAAGAAAGCGATTGTCGTGTTTTTGTGCAAGCGTTCTGCCGGTTACGGGGTCCTGCTGTTGATACTGTATTTTTGCCGCTTCTGCATATGCACGCTTATCCTTTAGAATTTCATCATAGGAAGGGAGAAATACTGCATCCTGTGGGGGTGAGCTCGTCACATAGGCAGTGCCGGCTACCCAAGTGATTTCTGAAACAGGAATGCCGCCGGCAAGTGCGTGGGCGATCTCGGTAATTTGCCGTTCGCCCATTCCGTAAATCAGAAGCGATGCCCGGCTGTCAAATAAAATACTTCTACGAACTTTATTGTCCCAGTAATCATAATGGGCGAAGCGACGGAGGCTTGGCTCAATGCCTCCCAGAATAATGGGCATATCTTTTCCGAAAGCTCTCCGTGCAAGATTGGCATACACAATGCCGCATCGATCCGGCCGCCCACCGGCATGACCGCCCGGGGCATATACGTCCGACGAACGTTTTTTCTTTGCGGCAGTATAATTACTGACCATAGAATCTAAATTCCCGCAGGAAATGAGAACGCCGAGTCTAGGGGCGGGAAATGCAGAAAAATCCTTTTCCGTATCAAAACGGGGACGGGATAAAACGGCAACCCTGAATCCCTCACGCTCAAGTACCCGGGAAATAATTGCAGCACCAAAGGAGGAATGGTCAATATATGCATCTGCGGTGACAAGCAGAAAATCGTAACTGTCCCAGCCCTGTTCCCGGATTTCGGCAGGGGAAATTGGTAAAAATGCCATTTAGACCTCCAAAAGTTCAGCGATAATAAACGCACCGGCAATAAAACGGACGATCGCCTTCTCCGGCAGTTTCAAAGCTGAAAAAAGTGAGGATGCGGAAACGGTACCGTCCGCCCGGTTTTCCGGACTCTGTGCCACATAGCCGACCTTGCCATACGTCTCTGTATACACCGCAATCGCATATGGGTCATACTGATTATCCGGTTCGGGCTTTAAGGAAAATATACTGTCTACTGAAAAAGGCAACAGTCCGAAATAGTGCTTCTGACCCGTAATGGTAATGTATGTAGACATAGCCGCACCGCCTTTTCCTTCGTTTCAATAAGTATACCATATTTCCCGGGAAATTGCAATACAAATTTCCACACGGTCAAAAATGTTGAATGTAGGTTTACAATAGATGTGTTACACTACACGCAATTTTGTTACGAGCAAAGCTCATAACAGAAATTGCATGTTCAAAAAAAGAATACGGAAACTTTCTAAAATGTGTTATAGTTAAGTTACCACA
>SVJY01000028.1 GCA_015068765.1 Oscillospiraceae bacterium | reverse complement strand
CTTCGCCGTTCCATTTTGCTGTAGCATGAATGGTATATGGTTTTTTCTTTTCTTTTAAAAGGCTGATATCATAGGTGTATTCTGCCGTAAGGTTCGTAAAATGGACATCGGACATGCGATGCAGTACCTTTTCGCCGTCGCATAGCGCAAAGTCTACCGTAGCTTCATTTTCTACTGCCAACCCCTTATAAAACGAAGCCAAATTCACCCATGCATAGCCATGTTCCTCATGGGGATAATGGAACACGTCGCCAATATCAAAGCTGAATTTATCGGGGTCTGCGATTTTATAAAGCGTCACATCGTCAAAAATGACGTACCCGGTTCCGTTAAATCTGCAAAGAATATTTACGCTCGTCGTTCCTTCGGCTGCGGTGAAGCTAAAACTGAGCTTTTTGAATTCGCCGCTTGTATTACCCACACATTCATCGCTGGAGAAATCCCGGATGCTGCCGCTTCTTCCGTGGCATTCCACTTTAAAGAATGCACCACTTCCTGCATTCGTAAGATGCACATTTGCCCAGACGGACACCTCATACGTCGCCCCCGGCATAATGCCGCTCACATTCTGAAATGTGTAAGGCAGAACGTTTTCCTCCGCTATAATGCGAACCGCAGTTTTCCCGCTCCGTACCGTTTCCGTTTCTAAAGCACTATGCGGGTCCGTCGGCCGGCAGCAGCGATTCCAGCTCTCCGGCCAATCCCCCGAAATATTCTCAAAGCCGGGGTTTTTAATCAGATTTTCATTTTGGGTTTCTGCGTTTACTGTCGAAAACGGCAGTAAACACAGAAACAGTAATATAACACAAAGACTTCGTTTAAAAGTTCCGTGCATGTGCACCCTCCTTTTTTGTCGCGTCAAATCAGGAAAATATCGTTTTAGGTGTAATCGGTTTCAGAATCATCCCTTCCGAACGATGCCAGAGAAAGCATTCGACACTATAGGTAACACTTTTTGTGTTTTCCGGAACGGAAACCGTTTTGTACGCCGAATATGCCTTACCGCTTTGTGTTTCGTTAAAGGCAGAATTTGAAAGGCTCACCAATTCCTTTCTCCCGTCCTTTTTTCCATAAACACAAACATAGAACATTGCATCCCCATCTTGATCCGAAACAGGAACGTAGTCCGCTTTTACGGTGACTGTTCTCACTCCGTTTTTGCTTTCCGCATCCCAAAGCTTCGAAAGCTCACTCCCCTGTCCCTTTAAAACAGCAGTATCTTCGCTCCCGTCAAAAGCCTCGTATAGGGTGATCCCTGTTTCTACCGGCAAAAGCACAAAATCATCAAAATAATATGTGCCTGCAATCTCGCCGGAGCCGGGAACTTGCAAGGTATGCATTGTCGTTCCGCTTGTAACGGTGAACGTATAGAAATGGTCATACCATTTACCTGCCTCTTGCGGACAAGCATAGCGAATCGCGTCACCCAAATGAATAGCCGCCGCATGGTCTTCCCTTTCTGCCGATTCATGTCGGTAGCGGAAAGATAACGTATAGCTACCCGGTACAAGATAGAAATTCAAATAAGGGAATTTTTCCGTTTTCTGCACAGAATCCGATACAAATTTCAGGCAGCTTTCCCCTTTGGGCAGTATGGTTCCGTCTTTATCTGTGTAGATTTCAACCGTACTTACACCGCTTGTATTTTCTGCACCTGACCAGAGCCAGCTTGCCGCTTTTCCCTCTTCTTTATCCGTAAAATATTCAAAGCTTCCATTCGGTAAAAGGTTCGGCAAATCGTCTGTTTCGATGAGCATCACCGCATCAATGGCAAAATTCGGGTCATTTACTGCGGCATTATTCGAGAACTGCACACGCATCTTATCGACATAGGGGGGCGTAGTGAATTGAAACTCTGCTTTTTTCCATTCCAGCGACGAGGCATCTCGGCCGAAAATCCCGCCGAAGCCTTCCATGTTTGTGCAATACGGCAAGTTGTTGTTTTCAAGATACGTTCTATACGGCGTATCCCCAACATGATATTCCGTTCCGAATACACCGGCATTATCTTGGCTTGCACGATAATGTACACTAAGCCGATAGGACGTATTTCCCCGTACAGGCACAAACGTATTGATGCGGCAATTCCCCAAAGATAGCTTTATATACTTTTCACCTGCAAAAGATTGTTCCGCATTTGTAACAACGCCTCTATAAGAAACATCACCGCCGAAGGTCCATCCGTCCGGCGTACCGGAAGTAACTGCTTCAAAGCTCGGATTCGGAAGAATGTTCGTTTTTTCGAGCTTTGAGAGATCAAGCTCTTCCTCGGGCGTTATTTTATAGAGAGCCGCTTCCTGTGCCTTAAGCAAAAAGCCGGTGTTTGACAATGATGTGGAAACGGCAGATGGGTCGCCGATTTTTTTAATTGTAGCTTTTCCGATGGAGAGAAGCCCGTTTGCACTGCTTAGTGAAGGCTTAATCGTCACAGCCTGATTCGTTTTATTATGTACAATCAGGTAAACAACCTTTCCGTCCGTCCAGGTTCCCCAATATGGGCTGCTTGCGGCTCTGCCCCCTTCATACTCATTGAGTAATTTATATTTGTTATGCACGTAAATGTCATATAAAACAGGGACCTCTTCCTTATTCAGTCTTGAAAAATCCGACCATGAAAAGCCGTCTTCGTATTCCATATCATAAAGCGGAATATCTATATTTCTATTGGGATTCATCGGATCCGGATAAGAAACCGCATCCTGTACCGAAAAATAACCGATACCCTTCATGCCCGCCTCAAAGGCTCTGTAAACATAGCCGCGAACGATTTTTGTGCTCGGTACGCCCTTCGGGTCATTGCCGAAGGTGAAGGTTCGCCCGATATACTGCATATGACAGTCACTATTTATCTCATCGGTTCTCTCAGTTAAATAATTATAAACGCCCTGATTATCATTATTCATTAAATACATGTCAATGGAATGTATATCGCAGTATTTCGTTGTTTCTGTATATACATCGGTAAGATGGACGGGATGCATGGAATCGATATTGCGGACCAGCGTATAGGATTCTTCAATCAGCGCCCGCATTTCCGGTGTCGCATTTGCACTGAAGGGCTCATCCATCACAGCCCACGCATAAATACGGGGGTCATCCTTGAAGCGATTTACATACGCTTTTGCGAATTCGATGTTATCGGGATGTGCCGCAGGCTTCATATTCTTATACAAAACAAATAGTGCCTTCATGCCGTTATCATCCAGAATATCCAGAACGCGGTCGCATTCTTTGATATGTGCTTCCGAATGCCCTCCTGCACCGAACTGTACCACGTTAATGCCGCTCTCGGCTACTTTATCCCACGTAAAATCCTTAATATGATAGCCCATAATGGGATTAAAACCCTTGCCGTCTATGCGAACAATGCCGTCCTCGCCTATAATAGAGGGGCGGTCGTATACATACACATTCTGCGAAAAGGTTTCTTCTTCACCGTTCCATTTTGCTGTAGCATGAATGGTATATGGTTTTTTCTTTTCTTTTAAAAGACTGATATCATAGGTGTATTCTGCCGTAAGGTTCGTAAAATGGACATCGGACATGCTATGCAGAACCTTTTCACCATCCCGAAGTGCAAAGTCTACGGTAGCTTCAGCTTCTACCGACAATCCTTTATAAAAAGAAGCTAAATTTACCCATGCTGTTCCCTTTTCTTCATGCGGATAATGGAACACATCCCCGAAACCGAAGCTGAATTTTTCCGGGTCGCGAATCTTGATAATTTCCATGTCATCAAAAATGACGTAGCCCGTTCCGTTAAATCTGCAGAGTACATTAACACTCGTAGTCCCCTCCGGAACCGTAAACTCAAAGGCGTGTCTTTCAAATACACCGTCTGTATCACCCGTACACGTATCACTGGAAAGTGATGGCGTCCCGCTCAGACCATGAAATTCAATTTTGAAGAATGCACCGGCTCCTGCATTTGTAAGATGCACATTTGCCCAAACGGACGCCTCATACGTCGCGCCGGGCATCAGTCCCTTTACATTCTGAAATGTATATGGCAGAACGTTTTCCTCCGCTATAATGCGAACCGCAGTTTTCCCGCTCCGCACCGTTTCCGTCTCTAAGGCACTGTGTGGATCTTCCGGCCGGCAGCAGCGATCCCACCCTGCCGGCCATCCGTTCTCAAGCTTTTCAAAATCTCCGTTTTGGATAAGCGGAGTCGCTTCTGCCGCGGCTACACTTTGGGGAAGCACGGGCAGAAGCGTAACAATCATCAGGAGCGATAAAATAAGACTCGTGATTGATTTTGTTTTCATATTATATCGTTTTCCTTTTTATTCTGTTAATACTGCAGATGTATGACCCACAGGTGTTAAGCCGCTGACAGAATTCCACAAGAAGGCTTCCACCTTGTAGGATACACCTTCCGCAGCCTTCGGAACAGTGACGGTATCTACAAGTGTGCTGATTTTGCCGTTCATCGTCGGATCACTATTGGCAATTTCAATGGTATGCAGTTTCTTTGTATTTGCAGTTTCGTCATATTCATAGACACAGGAAATCAATGAATAACCCCCGTCAGTTTCGGATTTGGGAACATAGTGGGCACGAACTTCAACTTCATCTGCAGCTTCAGTGTTGTTAATTGTGGTTACAAAATTAAACATTTGTGGTTGTTGCATAAGAGTTTGTGACGAACCAATATATCCTTTCCCAAATTCAACATCGGTTTCATCGTATGTCAGCACAAAATCATCATAATATCGCACACCGTACGACGTTCCCGGGTATGCTAATTCAATGGTAAATTTATATCCTTTTGCCGCCGCTCCTTCCGGAACTCTAAAATATATAGTATAATCATACCAGGTCATTTCATTTTCAGGCGCAGCACAGTAAACATAATATGACCAATCCGTATGTGGTTTAATATTATCCACTGTTCTGAATCCTATGGTAGGTAAGAAAGCATAGGTCGGATCAGCAGGCTCACCAACCTTTTCCATCATATAACGGAATGTAAGTTTATAATTTCCTTCCATAAGAAAGATCGTATTTTTATACCACTCAATTTGCTTATAACTTAAGTCAGCACTCGGTATGGTTTTCAGACAATGCTCTCCCACGGGAAGGAGAACACCTGTATCGTCCTTAAAAAGAGTTAACTTGCTGTAGTCGTCATGCGGATATTCCTTATTCCAAACAAAAGGAATCTTTTGATCGTTCTCAGAATCCAAACTATATTCAAAGCTTCCGCCCGGAATCAGATTTGGTGCACCTTCTACTTCCGTCAAAGAAAAATTATCGATGCTTAAAGATTCATCGCGATAACCTTCAATGCCGCCAATTTTCAAAACAATGGTATTCGTATAAATAGATGTGGTGAACGGGAATTCAGCCTTCTTCCACGTAAGTGCATCTACAGACTGTTGAGAGCCGAATTCAAAGTGGGTTCCATCCATAGTGGCATCGCCCCCCAAACCGTTCTCTTCCATGTAAGCATATACACCTTGTGTATCCTTTTTATATTCAATGTTTACACGGCCGGAATCAACCATACTTGCCTTGTAATAAAAAGAAAGAAGATATGTTGTTTTTTCTTTTGCAGGAACAGTAGTTTCAATACGCGAATATTTATCCGCCCAAAGGTTTACGTAGGCGTTTCCATGATACGCTGCACCTTCTTCGGTTTTGACCACTGCATCGCTTGTTTGATATGACCATTGGGCCAGGGTATTACCGGTGTAATCTTCAAAGCTGCCGTTCGGTATGAGATTTTCGGATGTCTCCGCTACAGTGCCTATGCACCCGAATGCCGCAAATACCATTGCGAGAGAAAGAATCAATGCGATTTTCCGTTTTCTTTTGAACATAATCATGTCCTCCTAAAAAATTTTATTAAAAATCTCTTTCGAGAATTTTAACCAAAATCTATGGCGATATTTTTTAAAAAAATATACACGCTTGACAATTTCATTGTAGCATGCTATACTAAGGAATGTCAACTGAAATATTTGGTCGAAATTTTACAATCGTATTATTTTTTATTCGTAAGTTTCATTTTTGCAAGATGCGTATTTTCGGAATTTTCTTAATGTTTTAAATAATCGTATCATTTGCTAAACGATTGTACTACATATTTTTTTGGGGGGATTATTTTGAAAATTCATGAACAGTCGCAAGAAAAGGTATTCGGCACATTAAGCATCACGCCTACTTCGCCGTCCTGTATCAACATCTACACCTCGTGGGCGGGAGATTTCAAAAGCTACCATTCCAATGAATTTATTTTCGTATTGGAAGGCGAATGTATTCTCACGATTAACGGGAGTACATATATTGTAACGGCGAACCAGCTTGCCTTTATCCCGAAAAACGCTTCTTTCTCGCACAGACTTACTTCCAAAAAGAAGCTGACTTATTTTTATGCCGTTATCAATGCAAAGCTTGAGGGCGAAAACTTTTACGACCTTCTAAAGCTTTCTGAAGGAAATTACGTGGTGACTGTACCGAATCCTGAGCTTATGCGTTCCATCATAGAAAACTATAACCCGGGTTACAAGGACTTTTATTCCTACCGGCTTTATATGTGTGCACAGCTTATGCAAATTCTTGCTATCTATGTGGAATGCCGCATGACGGCGGAAAATAATAATATCGGAGAGGAATGGATGCCGGTTATCCGTTATATGCAGGAAAATTTGAACCGTACCGTAAGCATCGATGAGCTTGCCAAAACAATCCATATGCCTGTTTCTACGTTTAAGAGGAAGTTTCAAAAGGCTTTTACCCTCTCGCCCATGCGGTACTTTGACACACTTCGGATTGAAAAAATTGTGGACTTAATCTGTAAAACGGACTGGCCTATTTCAAAAATCGCACGTCATGTCGGTTTTGACAACAAATATTATTTTGCCAAATTCTTCTCGAAGCATCTGCATGTAACTCCGGAGGAATATGCCGAAGCTTTTCGTTCCGAAAAGTCGTGAATTGTTATTCTACTTCCCATAAAAAATGTGACTGTAAACTTTGTTTTTACAATCACATTTTTTACATTACGGAAAATCAGTGCTTTTACGTTGTATTTTTTATGTTTATGTCAAAGCGGCCTATTCTTTTACGGTTAAAACGACCTTACCGACATTTTCTCCCCGCTTTAGGATTGCGTGTGCTTCTTCTGCCTCCGTTATGGGAAGCGTTTTATAAATCGTAGGCTTTATCTCGCCGTTTTCAATTTTGGGCCAAATCGTTTTCACAAGTTCGGAAAGAATCTGTGCCTTCATTTCAGGCGTGCGTGAACGAAGGGTACTGCCTACAATTCTGATGTTCTTTTTATAAATATTCTTAAGATCAATCGTAGTATTTACCCCTGCAAGAGCAGCAATTACGATCCACCGACAGCCATATTTTACATACGGCAGACAATCCCCCAGATTCTGTCCGCCAAGGCAATCAATCGCTATATCAACGGCTCTTCCCTCTATTTCCTCATGCTTTAAAACCTCGGGAAGGCTTTCCGCTCTTGTATCCACAACAATATCCGCACCAAGATGTGCAACCGACGCAGGATCGGTGATAACAGTTGTGATGACACGAAGCCCAAACGCCTTTGCCATAGGGATTACAACACTGGCAAGTCCGCTTGCTCCCGCCTGCACAAGAAGAGTGTCCCCTTTTTTTGCATGCCCTTCAACAAACAGCTTAAGATATGCCGTTGCAAAAGCTTCCGGAATCGCCGCGGCTTCAGTCATCGTGCAGTTTTCGGGAACCGGCATAAGCATATCATATTTTACGGATACATATTCTGCATAACCGCCGCCGCCAAGAAGTGCACAAACTTTATCTCCGATTTTCCATTTTGATTTTGCCTTTGCTTCTTCGCCCATTTGCGTGATTATGCCTGCAACCTCAAGCCCCATCCACTCAGGACATCCCGGCGGAGGCGGGTAATCTCCTTCTCTTTGCATAAGGTCTGCTCGGTTTAATGCCGCCGCATGAATTTCGACAAGCACCTCCTCTGCTTTAATCGCAGGATCAGGCACATTCGCCCATGATAATGATTTATCGTTATTTACTAAAATTGCTTTCATTTTGTTTATTCCTCCTTGTTTTATATACTGGTCATGGCAGACTTTCCCCATGTTCTATAGGTATAAGCTCCATGCCGTCCACCCATCAAAGGTTATTTTCTGCCAAATACGCATCCATTCGAGCATTTACGGTTTTTTCGCAAGGAATGTCCGACAGCGAAATGCGGGAAAGTTCGTGCTTTAACCCTTCCTTTAAAGGCATCAGCTCTTCTTGCCTCAGTCCGCTGGCTTTAAGGATTTTACGGTTATCCACTACGCGGTCATAACACCTGTCATATTTCAGTTGCTGGAAGGTGTAGATATCTCCGGGTGCCAGTATATTTAAAAATACGTCATCCGGTACCACTTTATAAGTAAGACCACCGATTTCCTCGTAAATTCGGGCAATTTCCCGCCATGTCATATGCTCCGATGTGGACACTGTATACGTTTCACTGTATGCTTTCGGGTTCAAAATCAGTGCCGAAATCATTTTTGCTACGTCTCCTGCCCATGTCATAGTCGCCTGTTTATCCATTGCTCCCCGGGGAAGAAGAACGGTCCGACCGCTGAGCATACGATACACCAAAACATTTGCCTCTAAAACGGTAAGCTGAAATCTGCGTTTTGAATACGTGATGGCAGGACGCAGAATCGTATAATGTGTATGTGCCGAAGCGTTCAGGTAATCTTCCTGCTCGGCTTTATAGATGGAGTATTCGTATTCCTTTACAAAATCCGCAGGCATCGGAACATCCAAAATACGCTTGGAGCCTTCCTGTAAAGGAGAATCGTCCGCATAGACTCTGTACGTAGAAAAATAAATGTAGTGCTTCGAGTTTTCAAGGAACAATGCCGCATATGGTTTAAAATCTTCAAGCGTTGTGTAAATCATGAAATCAACAATGACGTCATACCCGCTTCTTACCTGTTTTTTGATAAACTCCCAATCCTTCGCATTTGCCTTGATATACGTAAGCCCTTCGGTTTCGCTTTTTACATCATCAAGTGTAATACCGCAAACTTCATATCCATCCTCTAAAAGTCGCGGTATTAAATAGACGGCCATGGCACCCGTAGCACCGATAACCAGCACTTTTTTATTCATATCCTTACCTCCTAACTTTTCATTACATATTATCACGGATCGCCTTCACGTTTTTCAAAAGCGGCTGTTCCTTTGTTGAAAAATTATCGTGTTCATGCACACAAAGGTACATGCAAACGCCCAGATTTCCGCCGATTCTCCGCAAGAGGTGACATTCACCGCTTGAAAGAAACAGAAACGGAATTTCCAGATTTTCTTTTAAAAGATGTGCTGTTTTTAAATTTTCAAGTTCTTCTTCCGCGGTGTCAGCACCTGTTACGATTTTCGAGATATCTGCCCCTCGACTTTGGTGCTCCAATGCTATTTCCAGGATACGCGCAGGCGGGGTATATTTCAGAATATGGGATGAAATAAGCACCTCTGTGCCTTTTTCATGTAATTGATCGATAAGCCGCATCTGTTTTTTGATTGCTTCTTTCGATACGGCCACCTCATCCGATTGTCTGTCAAACAAATCTCCCATAACATCGCAAAGTGTTGCACCGCAATCGGCAAGCTCCAAAAGCTCTTTTGCAAGCTCCTCATCCGTTTTGCCTGCATTTCTGCCCACTCTGTAATTTGTTACATACATGGGCTTTTCTGCATATGCAAAAAGCTCTTTATACACTTCCGACTTCCGGAACATAGGCTGCACCACTTCAAACTGAATACCAAAAGCTTCCGCCCCTTCGGATAAAGATTTATCCATAAGCGTTTTGATTCTTTCAGGTGTATCCCCCAGCACCATAGCGGTAAGAAGGGGTTTTTCGTACTTTAAAAACGTTTTTTGCATATATTTTTCTCCTTTCATTTGTTGTATTTACACTTTTTATATTTCTTACATTTGCTTCCGGCAACCATCCACAAGATAGTTCTGCCCCGAAATATAACTAGCCTCATCACTTGCCACGAATAAAATGACGTTAGCCATCTCTTCATGTGTCCCACCGCGGCCTATAAAGGAAAAATTCTTTACTTCCTCCAAGTTCTCACTTCCTGCCGGCACGACGCTTCCGGGAGAAACACAATTTACGGTAATCCCCTTACTGCTCACTGCCTTTGCCAACGCTTTTGTAAAGGATATAACAGCACCCTTTGACATTGAGTAATCCACAAACCAGCTTAGTCCATATACCCCGGCAACCGAGCCAACATTCACGATTCTGCCATAATGATTTTCTATCATGGACGGTAAAACGGCGTGCGATAAATACATTGTCCCCAAAACATTGACATCAATGACCTTCTTCCATTGCTCCGAAGTGGAATTTAAAAAATCAGCAATCGGAAAAATTGCAGCGTTATTAATCAAAATATCCACCTTCCCAAATTCCGAAAGTGCATCATAAATTGCCTTTCTCGCATCCTCTTCCACGGATATATCGAGTTTTATCTGCATAACACGGTCTGTATACTGTTTTACCTCTTCATACGTTTCTGTCGTATCCTGTATGTCTGCCAGAATAACATTCGCTCCTCCTTTTGCAAGTCCGATAGCCGTAGCCTTTCCGATGCCTTTAGCTGCACCTGTCACAAACGCTGTTTTTTCTTTAAATCGCATGAAAACCAATTCCTTTCTCTTTTATATATAAAGTATAACAGATTCTGTAAAAAAAGAAATGATTAAAACTACAATCTATTTAGCTGAAACTATACTGAAATGACTTGACTTTTATAAAAGAATAGGATATAATCACAATAAGGATGGTGGAAATATGAACGGAAATCCTCTTGTTATTACGTCATTTTTGTCGGCAAGCAAGCCCATAAACCAACAAGATCGAAGCTTTCATATGCATGACAGAACCAGTACTGCTTTGATTTTTCCTCTATACGGTAAAATTGAATTTTCGTGGGGTGCGGAGGTTATACATGCTGATTCTTCCCATCCTGTTTTCATTCCGAAAGGTATGAGTTACATGGTTTCTTGCACAGAAAATGCACAGAGCATCATGTTTAACATTGAAGTGCAAAACGCCGGAGACAAAATAATGCCCCTTTTGTTGCCAAAAATGGAAAACTTAGAGCGACTTTATGATGAAATAACGCTATTGACCGCAAATATCACGATGAAAAAACAGGCTAAACTGTTTGAAAAACTATATCAACTTCTTGGCGAATGTCTGCCTTCCGAACCCGGAGACAGCACCTCTATATTATCTCCTGCCCTTGAAATAATTGAAAAGAACTATCACAAAAGCGGACTGACACTCGATACGTTGGCAAAAAGCTGTTTCATAAGTAAGTCCTATCTGCATAAACTGTTTCAGAAAGAATTGGGTATGACACCGTTTCAATATATGACAAAAACACGAATGAAACAGGCTAAAACATTACTGATCGAAATGTACCCCGTAGGCGAGGTCGCTTTTATGGTCGGTTATTCCGATATTTATCAGTTTAGTAGGGCATTTAAACGCTTTTACAAATGCTCTCCGGAAAAAATCAGAAAAGCATCCGTATAAATCTTTTTTACTAAGCCGGTTTGTTCCTCTCTTCTTCATTATTACATATTACTTCAAATCAACAAACTTAATAAAAAAAATCGGCAAGACTCTCGAAGAATCTTGTCGATTTTGGTGCGGATAAGAGGACTTGAACCTCCATGAAATTGCTTTCACATGGACCTGAACCATGCGCGTCTGCCAATTCCGCCATATCCGCATATTTCGTTTTGAGCCTTCCGGCTTTGAAAGGCTCTGCCCAAAGGGTGGTGGAGACAACTGGAATTGAACCAGTGACCCCTTGCATGTCAAGCAAGTACTCTAACCAGCTGAGCTATGCCTCCGTAATCGAACAAATGATATTATAGCATACAATTTATGAAAAAGCAAGTCTTTTTTTAAAATTTTTAAAAATTTTTTTAAAACTTTGTTTTTTATACGTTCCTTTAGGGTTTTCTCATAAAAAACACCGCAATAGTTCGTCCTCGTCGATGGTACCCAGTGTTTCGCCTTGAAGCACTTTCCGTAAGGAATCTGCCGCATGATGCACGCCGCAGAGTTTTTTAGCCAGCGGTGCCGCATCCGCAAGAAAATCGCCGTAAATTTTTGCATCAAAAATAACGCCGTCCCGTATGTCTAAGAAAACCTCCACCCCACCGCCCGGAAAACGATTCTTTGTGTGGAAGGAATACTTTGGCGAATACCCGAAATTCCATGCAAAGGTGCTGTATTTTTCGGAATACAGCTTTTCTGTTTCTGCCAGATCTTTTTCTGAAAGTGTATAGACATCAGGTTTCTCTGTTTCCAGAATATACGACCCGAACGCACGGCGAAAGGTTTTGGCATCCATGGGAAGAATTGTAGAGAGATTTATCACCCTGCTCTGCACGGATTTCACGCCTTTGGACTGAATTTTTTGTGTATCGGGGCGAAGTGTCGCCCCAAGAATCGATAGGTCTGCACCAATCAGAATCGTTCCGTGATGTAAAAGTCTGCCATGATGAAAATACTGGGCATTGCCGGAAATCTTCCTTCCGTCCACCAGCACGTCGTTTCTGCCGGATACTTCCGCAGACAGGCCTTGCGATGCCAGAAAATCTCGAAGCGTTTTCGTAAAGCCTACATAGTCACCAAACCCGTTACGGTTTACAATATAGGTAAAGTTCAAGTTGCCGAGGTCATGATAGACGGCACCGCCGCCGGAAAGGCGGCGGACAACCGGTATATGCTTCTCGGTAACAAAGGTATAATCTATCTCTGCCATGGCATTCTGGCTTTTGCCGATAATGATGGACGGACTATTCTGCCAGAGCATAAAAATCTCTTCTGTTTTATGGAAAAACAGGTACTCCTCCAGTGCAAGATTACGCCTGGGGTCTGTTTCTCTATTATCGATATACAGCATATATTTCTCCTTATCGCTGTCCGATTTTACGATAGATATCCTCTTGAATTTCCGGTGGGACCATCCCGTCCAGGCTGGCATTAAACTTCGCAATTTCCTTTACGATGCTGGAGCTTAAATACTGGTTCTGTGCCCGTGTCATCATAAACAGGGTTTCTACTTCCGGTGCCAGCTGTCGGTTGGTTAGTGCCATCTGAAATTCATATTCGAAATCGCTGATTGCCCGAAGACCCTTAATAATGACCGTAGCTTTTTTCTCACGCATCAAATCCACCAGAAGACCTTCAAAGCTGACAATTTCAATATTGGGAATATGCCGTGTAACCCTCTCGATCAGCTCCTGTCGCTCCACAGTGGTGAAAAGAGGGTTTTTACTGCTATTTTTTAAAATCGAAACGTACACCTTATCAAAGACTTCGGCCGCTCTTTCGATGATATCAATATGGCCGTTTGTAATCGGGTCAAAGCTGCCGGGATATACAGCAATTTTCATTTTTATTCCTCCCCATACGCATTCTCGTGCCGGATAAGCTCCCACGTGGAGTCAATCAGATTAGAGAATACGGGATTCTGCAGTGCCTCGCATACAAAGCTTTGGCGTGGCGAGTTGATGTCTTCGCCGGATACCTCCATGAGATTATACTGCTTGCAGAATTCCTTCAGGCGAAGCAGCTGTTCCATGGTATTTCTGGAAGGCATATAGGTGACGGCACTAAAGCCCAGATCGTGGAGCGTCTCGAAAAGCTGGGGTAAATACTCATCCTCAAACTTCTGCGTCTTTTTATCGCCGGTTACAGAGTCGCCCACATCTCCCAGATAGGCATAGGCAACAATCGCATCAATTTCCTTCCCGAGTGCAATAATATCTCGCACGTCCGGACATTCCTCTGTTGCATCAATATAAATTTTTTCAATCAAGCTACTCTTTAGAACTCCAAGAAGATCATAGGCTTTGTGGGGATTTGTCTCATCAGTCAGATAACCCCGCACCTTGTCAGACAGCTTAACACCCATGGATTCCAGAAGACCGCAGATATCGTCCGTATAGTCTAAAAGCTTCAGTGCCAGTGCAAAGAGAATATGGCGCTCCGTAATACTGCCGCCCTCATTAAAATTAGAAAGAGGTACGACGTCCTTTTCAAAATCCAAGGTTACAGGGGTCAGTGCGTTGATTTTTTCAATCATTTTACGGTTACGTTCGTTTCTTTTCGCCGTATAAGGTGCAAAGAATGCCGCAACCCGGTCAATATATTTATGCGGAATTGCATGAATCGTCACGTACGCAACGGAATCCTGGTCCGGATTATTGATGCGTCGGCCGGCGATGGGCGTATTGGCAAAGCTACAGCGGCACTCCACGCCGATGGTTGTGGCGAGACCTGCAATCTTGCCGGCTTCGATAAATTCACGGCAACCACCTACGGAATCATGGTCCATGATGCCTGCGGTTTGCAGACCGCTCTGTCTTGCCATCCAGATTGCCTTTGTGGGCGAATAAGGTGAAAAGGAGTATGTCGTATGAATATGATTGTTCACATGACCGCCCCCTTCCGGTGCCGGTGTGGTTTCAATAAGCTTTCGCAGTGCATCTAAACGAACTGCAACGTTTTTATCATTTAATAAAGCTTCCATTCTCTTTCTCTCCTATTTCAGCATTTCCTGTCCGCCGGTTACGGGGATTGCCTGTCCGGTTTCATATTCCTGTTCCATACAGTAATAAATTGCACGGGTAACATCGGGAACACGGCAACCGCGATTCATGGGCACCTTGGATTCATAGAAGCGGCGAACATCATCCACTGTCTTTGCTCCCGGCACCTTACCGGCGTTCAGATACTGTACAAACAGGCCCTTTTCCGGGTCCATCCAAAGGGGTCCTTCCAGGAAGTTGCCCGGACACACGGAATTAACTTTAATATTGAACGGGGTCAGCTCCAGTGCAAAGCTCTGGGTAAGGCCGATACCACCGAACTTACTGCCCGCATAGGCAAAGTTCTTGTTACTGCCTGCAAGACCGGATTTGGAGTTAATCTGGATAATATCCATGAAATATTCCGGCGCAAAGCGGTTTTGAATCTTCATATATTTCACGGCGTATTTCACGCAAAGGAAATATGCTGTGTAGTTTACCTTGGTTACAAGGTCCATCATAGGAACAGTCATTTCTTCCAGTGTGCCTGCACGAACAATACCGGCATTGTTAATTAAAACGTCAATACCGCCATAAGCGAGTACTGTTTGCATGTACATTTCCTGCACGGACTCCTCTGTTCCCACATCCACTTTTACAGCCAGTGCCTTCCCTGCACCGTGTTTCTCGGAAAGCTTACCGGCATTTTCTTTTGCCAAAGCTTCGTTAAGGTCAGCGATAACCACGTTGGCACCTTCTGCGATAATTTCTTCTGCAACACCCTGACCGAAGCCCTGGGCACTGCCGGTAACCACCATGATTTTTTCATGAACTCGGCCCCGGTTTGCTGCCGCTGCCACATTACCACGGTAGCTTTCTGCTTCCCAGTTCACAATAAAGTCAACAAAATGTTCACCCATGGAACGGCTTCCGCCGAAGGCAGACGCATAGGAAGCAATCTTGACTGCATCCAAAAAGAGTGCTTTTGCGGTATCCGCTGTCTTTTTGGAAATACCGTGGGCAAAAACACCCAGACCTGCAATGACAACGATACGCGGAAGATAGCCGTTCTCCTTCCGGAAAGCATCCAGCTTCTCCGTAAGAATTGCATACTGTTCTTCTGCTGTTTCTGCCTTTTCTACAAACAGGTAGCTTGCCTTGCAGTAAACAATATGATCGGGCGTAAAGGGTTTTGCCACTGCCGCAAAGGTGTTTTCGTTCTGAATAAAGCCTGCAACCGCTTTATTAGTAAAGAAGGTAACAACGGAGCCTGCCCCGTCACCCCACAGTGCCATACGCAGCATAGGTGCAATTTCTGCCGCAAAGGCATAATCGGTTTCCACCGGAGAGAAATCCGGTTCTGCCGCCTGCTTATCACCGATTGCTTCAAAGATTTTTTCGTATATCGCATCAATTCCTTCCACTGTGTCGGCCGCTACAAAAACACCGTGGTTCTGCAAAAATACAAGTGAAGGTACTTTTCCTGTTTCTTTTTCATATGCTATAAGTGCTTCTCGAACAGTCTTAGCAAGAACGAAACCGGGTTCACTCTCTTCCACCCAGATCGCGTCTTTACCAAAAAGCTTTTCCATTGCCGACTTGCCTTCTGCCGAACAGGTCAGACCGTTTACAAGAGCAGGATGCAGATGCACCACGTATTTCTGCGGAAAGAGGTTATGCAGGAAGGTTTCCACGCTGGGACGCTTGCCCAAATCAAGCATTGCACCCATCATATCGCCCAGTACTTGACTTTCCCGAATTTTCGCATCCTCAGAATAGGTGTTGTTCCAGATTGCATCCAGACGCTTTCTGTCCATTTTCACAAAGCCCTCTTCCGTAATCGTGGCGAGGGATGTACCGGAGCCTTTGATGTAAAGGCATTCTTCATCCTTTACGGACGTGTTGCCGCCGCCTGCCAACACATAGGCAGGATTTGCACCGTAACGATGCGACATTTCAATCAGGTTCTTCATTACTAACATCTCCCTTACTTATTCCTGTTTATTATTAGCTTCCATTTTCATCAATCTAAAAATGGAAAAATTACCCTCGTTTTGCAACCGAAAGTCGAATATCTTCTCCTACACGAAGCCCACAGTTTTCAATGTGCAGTCTACAGACATCATACGCTAAAGCCGGCGTATTATTTTCCTTACTGAGGTGTCCCAAAACAATTCGTTTTGTGCCGAGGCTTGCAAGTCGAGCACACACTGCCGCCGCTTCCTTGTTGGAAAGATGGCCGTGGTCGCCCAAAATTCTTTGCTTTAGCGGATAGGGATAGCTACCCTTTTTTAACATTACAATATCATAATTCGCTTCCAGAAGAATTTCTTCACTGCCGGTAAACTGCAAAAACAACTTTTCGGACATTTTTCCAATATCGGTTGCCACTGTAAGCTTTGTATTTTCCGTAAAAAAATTATACCCCACCGGACAGGCCGCGTCATGGGGAATGGAAAACGGACGGACAACTATATCGCCCACCGTGCATTCCTCTTCCGGCTCCAGGATTTTACATAGACCGGGAGAAACTTCCCCTATAGTTGGGAGCATTGCCTTCCACGTGGCAGCATTGGCATAAATGGGTATATGATATCTGCGGGAAAGGCTTCCCGCAGAATGAATATGATCTATATGTTCATGCGTAATCAGAATCCCTTCCAACATACTAGGGGATTTGCGGTTTTCTTCCAGTGCAGAAACAATACGTTTTCCGCTCACGCCCGCATCGATCAGCAAAGAATGGCCACGGCTTTCTACTAAAACGGCATTCCCACTGCTTCCGCTAAACAGCGGCTGTATTCTTGCCATGATATTCTCCTATTCGTCTATGCGGCTAATTGCTGCACCTACATTTTTTAGCTTCTCAACCAGATTTTCATACCCACGGTCGATATGGCAAACATTTTCCACTCGGGTGCATCCCTCTGCCATAAGCCCTGCAATAATCATGCCGGCACCGGCACGAAGGTCTGTGGCTTTTACCGCATTTCCTTTTAGCTTGTCTACGCCGTGAATAATCGCACGCTCATCGGCAATCACAATATCTGCCCCTAAGCGGCGAAGCTCTTCTGTATGCTGAAAACGGGAATCCCATACATTTTCAATTACGGTACTCGTCCCCTGTGCCCTACTCAATAACGCAACAATCTGTGGCTGTAAATCAGTAGGGAAGCCTGGATAGGGCATCGTCTTCACATTAATTTTCTTGAACTTACCGTCGGAACGGACACGAATGGCATCGTCCATTTCATCAATCAGAATGCCGGCTTCCTCCAGTTTTGCCGATAAAGATTCCATGTGTTTGGGAATCACATTCTCCACCGTTACATCGCCGCCGGCTGCCGCCGCGGCAATCATATAGGTACCTGCCTCAATCTGATCCGGAATAATGCTGTATGTACCGCCATGCAGTGAATCCGTACCCACAATACGGATTACATCCGTACCGGCACCCTTCACCTGTGCACCCATTTGATTTAAGAAGTTTGCAAGGTCCACCACGTGGGGCTCCTTGGCGGCATTTTCAATCACCGTTGTCCCCGGCACGCGGGTTGCGGCAAGCATAATATTGATCGTAGCACCAACGCTGGGGAAATCAAGGTATATGGAATCGGCAAAAAGGTGTTTCGATGTGGCAACCACAACGTCCCTGTCCACCGTAACCGTTGCCCCTAACGCCTCGAATCCTTTAATATGTAAATCGATTGGGCGAGACCCAAAATCGCAACCGCCGGGCATACTGACCTGTGCCATGCCAAAACGGCCCAATAGTGCCCCCAAAAGATAATAGGAAGCACGCATGGAACGGGCGAGCTCGCAATCTGCCTTATATGTCTTTACACCTCTGGCATCAATTTCCAGAACGTCCTGTGCAGTATACTTAACGTCTGCACCCAGATATGTTAAAATATTTACAATAGCATCGACGTCTTTAATCCGGGGAATATTCTCAATCCGACAAACGCCTTCGACAAGAAGAACTGCCGGAATAATGGCAATGGCCGCATTTTTTGCACCGCTGACATGAATTTTTCCTTCCAGCCGTTTTCCGCCTTCTATCAATAGTTTTTCCAAACCGTTACACCGTCTTTCAAAATGAATTATGAGTAGTGACAGTTTATTATACCAAAAATGCAAAGAAAAAGCAATCCTTTTTCGATATTTTAAGACATTTACTTTTCTGAGGGGTTTTAGTGAATTTCCGTCAAGGGTGAGGAAATCCAATATACTGCGTCTTCCCGCTTACCTTCCAGCGTTATAAAGTAAAAATGGGCCTCCGCCGGTAAGTTGCACCGTACCATTCCGTTTTCAACAGTACAGGGTATTTCCTTCCACGGTTCATCCTGCCATTTCCGCCAGTTCCGCTCTCCTTCATCCCGCGGCACATACGCAATTGGCTTTGTAATATAATACGCTCGCACTGCACGAACATCGCCCGATACAGCCACGCTGACGTCGCGCCCGACGGGGTTTTGCAGAAAGCGGGCAAGCGGCTCTTTTCCTCTGCACACCGTATCGGCAAAAAGCCCACTGACTTCCTGTTCCCAGGCAGCTATATGGCTATGCTTAAAATCATGAATTATGCTAAACCGAGACAGTGGGTGTTTATCCGCTATCGCCTGATAGGAAAGACTGTTCGCATCCACGGAGAAAGCAGAATCATCGTCCCCACAGAGAAACAGAACAGGCATTTTTACATCATTCAACCGCTTTTCCGCCAGATATAAATCCTGTACATTGGCATGGCGGAACGAATCACCGCAAAAGCCCTTATTCACAAGCTGATGCCCACCGCCGTAAATCGAGACGGCAAAATCAAAACGTGAGTCATATCCGATTGCAATCGAGGTAATGATACTTCCCCATGAAATACCACATATGCCAACCTTTTCCACATTGTCAAAGGAACGCAGGATATTTTGTGCCAAAATCACCTTTGAAACCGCATGAAACATCCACTGCTTTTCAATGGGCTCAGTCGCAGAGTTCATCAGGTCATTTAGCGGAGAAGATGCAAGCCCTTCGCGCATAAAGCCGGCGGGAATATCGTGCGTAAAGCTAACACAGCCGGCTCTTATCTCTGCATCCCAATCCGTTTCGGTCGGATAAAAGCCCTCCGTATCCATGGCAATGGCGGCATAACCCTTCTCGTTCCAGATTCGGACCCATTCGGCATAGGCATGGCCGCCACCACCATGGACAAGAACGACTGCCGGTACCTTTCCCTGTACGTTTTCCGGAAAGCCGATAAATGCAAAGGTTTCATATTCTTTATCAAAAAAACGGGGATGGGAATATGTAACGGCACGGATATTGCCAAAATCCGCAGGTGGATGGAAAGCAGGGTGCTCCGTTACCACAGGTGTAAATTCTATCAAATCCTTGATATACCGCTTCACTTTTCTATTCCTCCTATAAATAAGAGGCTGTAGACAACTCGATTTTAAAAATCGCTTTGATACAGCCCCTTCATTTTTGATAAATTATGCTTCCGGTTCTACAGCAGGTGCTTCTTCTGCAGTTTCTTCAGCTGCGGAAGCCTCTTTGGCGGGAGCTTCCTCTGCGACCTCTTCGGTTACAGCCACTTCTTCCACAGGTGCCACCTCTACTACCGGCTCTTCTTCCGGAAGCAGTGCACGGATGCTGAGTGCAACCTTCTTGGTCTCCCAGTTGATATCTGTAATCATGGCATCTACCACATCACCTACTGCCAGAGCATCGGCGGGCTTGCCGATACGTTTGTTGGCAATCTGCGAAATGTGAATCAGACCGTCAATACCCGGAATCACTTCAGCGAATGCACCAAAGGGTACCAGACGAACAATCTTAACCTTGACAACATCATCAACATGCAGTTTTTCTTTTGCAATCTCCCAGGGATTGTCTTCAGGCTTGCGATAGCCCAGAGAAATCTTACCTGTTTCACGGTTTGCATCCAGAATGGTAACATTGATTTCGTCACCAACACTTACAACCTCTGCCGGGTTCTTAATGTGGTTCCAGGAAAGCTCGGAAATATGCACAAGCCCATCAATGCCGCCGATATCTACGAATGCACCAAAGCTTGTCAGCGTCTTAACAACGCCGGAAAACTCCTTCTGCCCTGCATCAATCTTTGCCCAGAACTCCTGCATGGCCTTATCTTTTTCCTCTATGAGAATTGCTTTGACGGAACCGACAATCTTACGCCGTGCCTTATTTATGTCAATAATTCTGACCGGAACTTCACGCCCAATCAGCACGCTAAGGTCACTTAAGTATCTGTCGTTTGCCTGGGATGCCGGGATAAAGATCCGAACACCGTTGGATACAGCAATTACACCACCGTTTACAACTTCAGTGATTTTGCCCTGCAAATCGACACCGTTTTCAAATGCTTCGTTTACTACCTTCCAACCTTTCAGGGAAGCCAGTTTCTTAATGGAAAGCCCGACGGTTCCTTCCACATCGCTTACGCGATAAACATAAACTTCCAGCTCGTCTCCTACCTTGACAACATCTTCAGGCTTCGCGTCAGGTGTTGTGGCAAATTCACTGGCATTGATAACGCCGTCGGATTTGTAGCCGAGGTCAACGTATACTTCTGTCGGGGTAATACCGATGACGGTACCCTTAACAATATCACCCGTTGACAACGTTACCAGCGATTTTTTAAGTTCCTCCTCAAAGCTGACGTCCTTTTGAATGTTCTCTTCCATTGTGTACAAAACCTCCTTAATTATCCAGTCCGGCACAGATGCACCGGCTGTCACTCCAATATTCCCGTCAAGTGCAGGGGATATTCGCCTAAATTCAGATGCATCCTCCACATGATAAACCTTGGGGCAAAGCCCTTGGCAAATTTCCCGAAGCTTCACAGTATTGGAACTGTGCTTGTCTCCGATCACGAGCATAGCATCCGATTCCGAGGCAATTTTTCCCGCCTCACTCTGTCGTTCATTGGTAGCAGTACATATTGTATCAAAAAACACAGTGTCTTTGCAAGTATTTTTGATAAGATTTAATATTTTTTTCCATTTTTCTCTTTCAAACGTAGTTTGTGCCACAATACACACGGGGCCGAAACGCTGAATTTCACTAGGAATTTCCTCGATTTCTGCAATAACGATGGCATCGTCGCCACATCTTCCTTTTATCCCTAAAACTTCCGGATGCTTTGCATCGCCCACAATGATAATCCGGCGACCGGCACGATACTGTTCCTCGGCAATCTTATGAATCCGCTTTACATACGGACAAGTTGCATCCAAAATAATTAGCCCCTGTTCTCGGCACGCATCTTCTGTTTTTTTTGGCACACCATGACTGCGTATGATGATGGTGGCTCCAGTTTCCGCTTCTGCCGGATCGGAAATCACGGATACGCCAAGCTTTTCCAGTCGTTCTACCTCGTGCTGATTATGAATAAGCGGTCCGAGCGTATAGACTCTGCCGTTTTTCGCCGCTTCCTCCGCCAGGCGGACTGCCCTGTCTACACCAAAGCAAAAGCCGGCTGATCTCGCAACCTTTATCATAGCATACCATCCATTCCTGCAAGGGTGTAGCACTTTTGCATAATGTCCTTGATGATCTTGTCATATTCCTCTTCTGTCATGCGTTGCCCCTTATAGACTTTTGTATCAATGGGGTCCCCCACGCAAAACTGCATTTGCTGAAAGAGTCGGAAGTTTCCGCCAATCCCGACCGGAATGACCGGTACGCCCGTCATCGTGGCAAGGCGGAATGCTCCGGGCTTCGGATTCGGTTTTTTCCCTCCACGGATACGCTCACCTTCCGGGAAAATAACAAGTGCTTCTCCGTTTTTCAAAAGCTGTAAAGCTGTTTTTACAACTGCCAAATCCCCACCGCCACGCCGCACAGGGAAGCAGTGTAGACTGCGGAGAACGGCAGCGAAAAGCTTGTTTTTAAAAAGTTCCTCCTTAGCGATATAGGCAAGGGGTCTTTTTACAGCGGCGGCTACCAAAACGGCATCCCATAGAGAACGGTGGTTCGGGCAAATGACACAGCCGCCCTCTGCCGGAATTTTGTTCGCGTCCTTTATCCGAATGAAAAAAAGCAGTTTTGTGATAATCCATGCTATTTTTCGCACAATTTTATAAAACATCTTTTGCACCTCGGATAATGTCTATCACACTGGCAATGGACGCTTCGGGAGACAAGGTCGTTGTATCCACCAGCACGGCATCCTCTGCCTGTCTGAGCGGTGCAAAGGAGCGTCCCGCATCATTAGCGTCTCGGTACTGCATATCCCGGAGCACATCGGGTAAAGTGGTCTCCGTCCCCTTCTCGCAAAGCTCTTTATACCGCCGCATAGCACGGGCGTTTACATCGGCTGTGAGGAAGACCTTCACTTCCGCGTCAGGAAGGACATATGTGCCGATATCTCGTCCGTCCATAATGACATCTGCCGTTTCGCTCAGCTCACGCTGCAGCTGTACAAGCTTCTGCCGTACTTCCGGGATGACCGCAACGTCTGATGCGGCAACAGAAATTTCCGGCGTGCGGATTGCGTCGGAAACGTCTTCTCCATTTAGGAAAATCCGCTGTATGCCGTCCACATGACGAATAATGATTTTAATTTCCGGCAGAAGACCGATAACGGCCTCCGTATCCGTTTTTGTGTTTACAGTCTTTCGGACGCAATGCAGTGCCACCGCCCTGTACATCGCACCGGTATCAATGTAAACAAACCCAAGTTCCGCAGCCGCCGCACGGGCAATCGTGCTTTTTCCAGCACCTGCCGGACCGTCAATAGCAACTTTCATCCTTTTCAACCCTTTCCTATTATTGTATCCAAAACAAAATTGTTTTCATACATAAAACGAACAATTTTTGACGATTGCATCTGCTGTGCAAAGAAAGTATTTTCTGCGTATGCAGCCATACCGCCTAAGATGCCGACCACCAAATACAGTACAATGACCGTTATGGCGAGTGAAGCGAGCATACCGGTCAACCGATTCGCAGGGCGTACCAGGGGCAGATGAAAAACTGTTTTATCCAGTATGCCGATACAAAGGCGAACCACAAGAAAGAATAAACCGAAAATCAGAACAGAAAGGATGGAATCCGCAATTCCTTTAGAGGTTAATTCCACGATTTGATTTGTAGCTCCCTCCCGTATAAACGGTGCAATCAGTGCCGTTTCTCCGGTTTCGATAGCACCGCTTACCGCGCCGGTCAGCTTTTCATATAAATTCCCATAAAGAGGCGTCTCGGTAAAAAAGCCGCGGATGCTCTCCCCAAAAAGTGCTGTGCAAACGCCTGCAAGAATAAAGGAAGTAAGGCGGGCTATAATCTTAAAAAGACCCGTTCGCCTACCCAGCAGTGCGGAAAGAATCAAAATAACGATTATAATGATATCCAGTATCATATCGGTCTCCTTTCGCAAACAGAATCAGAAAATATACATACCGGCATTCAGACTTCCCAAAAGGAATACCCGGTTCCGGCTTCCGCAGAGGAAAACCTTTTCCGCCCCGATACCGTCATAGCGTTCCGCCTTGATTTTACCGTTATGTCCAATTACCATAAGACCTTGTCTGCCGGTGACCACTGCATATTTGCCAAAAGTATCCAGATCGGAGATCTCCCCGTTTACAGCACAGCTTCCCTTTAGCTTCCCTGTTGTATCATAAAATTCCACCTGGGAAGCGACGCCGTCTCCTCCGTTATTAAAAGCCGTACAAAGAACACCGCCGGAATAAAAGCTGAATTTTTGCAGTTCCCGTCCGGCATAGTCTAAGCGGAACTTCTCTGTGCCGTTGTTTTTAAAATAATACAGTGCCTCATCCCCTACCGCCAGAAGATCTTTTCCGTTGTAGATGAGGTTAGCCACCAAATTTTCGTCTCCCACCGTCAAGGTGCGAGGTGTTGTCTCGTCCAGATTAAATTGCATCACCGTGCAAAGGCGGCTTAGATCGGTCATGTTCACTACAGAAATCGCCATTTGCTTACTGTCCTCTGACAAAGCAATCCCCAAAATGTTTTGCTCCGCCGAGTGCCACGCATACAGCTCTTTCCCTTTTGCGTTATAAACCTTTACACGGCCTTTATAGCCACGCTCCTCTGTCACAACAGCAAAAACGCCTTTACTGTTGACCGTGGCAGAAATGATTTTGGAATCCATTTCCATATCCTGTTGTACTTTACCGCCGACAGAAAGCACCAGGCGTTTGCCGCCTCTTTCCGCCGCCAGTACATATCTGCCGTTACAGGAAAGGATCGGGTCTGTAACTGCAAAGTCAATCTTCCACCCTATTCTGCCACCGTTCGTAATGCCGGTTAACCCTTCCTTGCCGAATACTGCCACGCCACCGTTATATTTTTGAGCTATGTATTCAAAAGAGGTGTCCAGCTCCAGCTGTGTGCCATAGGCACCGTTTTGGAATATACCCAAAACGACCGGACGACCGTCCAGTAAATACCAACCGAACAGGAAGGCAAGTAAAACAACGAATACGCCGATATGCAGTATTTTTTTTACTTTATTCCGCTTCATCTACCTTCTCCTCAAACGTAAAATTCGGATAAACGGTTGACAGGAGCATCAGCCCCTGCGGCGGTGCTGTCATGCCCACCCGGCGGCGATCCCCTGCGGCGATCAGTGCCGGGACATCTGTACTATTCAGCTTTCCGTTCCCTATATAAACAAGTGTACCCGTTATAATCCGCACCATATTATATAAAAATCCGTTTGCCGTAATGCGGATTCGGATAATTCCGTCCTTTTCATCAATATCAAGCCTTGTTATATGCCGCACGGTGGTTTTGGCCGTGCCGCCTGCCGCCATAAATGCGGAAAAATCATGTTCGCCGATAAAATGCACAGCCCCGTCACGCATACGCTGTACATCAAGGGGAATGGGATAAAACCATGCATATGCCCGTCGGAATACATCATTGCATCTTCGATTTACAATTGTGTATTCGTACGTTTTTTCCTTAGCGGAAAAAATAGGGTGAAACGCTTCCGGTGCAATCTTTGCCTGCAAAACACGTATATCGTCCGGCAAGGCACTATTTAGTGCCTTCGGAAGCTGGAACATGGGTATTCCAACCTCGCTGGAAAACATGGCGACATAGCTTTTAGCATGCACGCCTGCATCGGTACGGCTACAGCCCAGTACCGGTGTGCGTCCGCCTGTGATGGCAAAGACAGCGTCCTCCAGTTTTTCCTGTACGGTCACGCCGTTTTTTTGCCGCTGAAAGCCATGATAAGCACCGCCGTCAAACATTAACCTCAAAGCAATATTTCTCATAAGTATATCCTCGTTAAAACTACGCCTGCACAAAGCACGAGTGCCGCCGGAACAGTTTTGTAATCTAAAGATGAAATCCGAAGCGTATGGAGGCGGCTTCTTCCCTCACCGCCGTGATAACACCGGCACTCCATAGCAACCGCCAGCTCATCTGCCCGGCGAAACGCACTAATAAAAAGCGGAATCAACAGCGGTATCATCGCTTTCGCACGGCGGAAAATACTACCGGTTTCAAAGTCCGCTCCCCGTGCCGCCTGTGCCTTCATAATCTTATCCGTTTCCTCTAAAATCGTAGGAATAAAGCGAATGGCAATCGTCATCATCATGGCAATTTCATGTGCCGGAAGACCGATTTTCCGGAACGGCCGAAGGAGGTGTTCAATCCCGTCCGTCAGCACAATAGGCGATGTGGTAAATGTCAGCATGGAAGAGCCCAGCACCAAAAATATAAGACGCAGTGCCATCATTCCCGCATTATACAGTCCTTCCTTTGTGGCACGGAAAATCCAGAGGCGGAATAGGACCGTTTCGCCACCACTGACAAAAATATTTAATATGGCCGTGAAAATTAACAGGTATAAAAGGGGGCGAAGTCCGGACAGGACCAGCCGGGGTCGAATTTGGGAAATAACGATTAACCCTACGGTAAATATACCGTACAGCAGGAAGCCCCAATAGGTGTCCACAAAAAACAGTAAAATAATATAAAAAAGTGTCCAGAGAATTTTTACCCGTGGGTCCATACGATGAAGCAGGGAGTTTCCGGGAAAAAATTGCCCTAATGTAATATCTCTGAGCATCGTTTAATCCTCCCAAAGCTTTACTAAAGCTTCTTCTGCCGCCTCTATCGTATAGATTTGTTCGCTGACAGGTAATCCCAAAGCCCGGATTCCCATAACAATCCGAGTAATTTCGGGTACATCGAGTCCCATTTGGCGAAGGGTTTCCCCTTTTGAAAATATCTCCGCCGGTGTCCCGTCCAGTGCCAGCCTTCCACCGTCCATAACCAGAATACGCTCCGCATACCGTGCCATATCTTCCATACTGTGGGAAATAAGCAAAACCGTGATTTTGTCACGCTCGTGCAGTCGGTGAATCTGTTCTAAAATCTCATCTCTGCCTGCCGGGTCCAGTCCTGCCGTCGGTTCGTCCAGAATTAAAATTTTCGGTGAAAGTGCCAAAACGCCTGCAATCGCCACACGACGCTTTTGCCCACCGGACAGCTCAAAAGGAGATTTGTTCCACACAGATGCAGAAACACCCACATCATTTAGTGCTGTTTTAGCTCTGTCTATTGCCTCCGTGTCGGAAAGCCCCATATTCTTCGGGCCGAACATCACATCCTCCAGCACTGTTTCTCCAAACAGCTGATATTCCGGATATTGAAATACAAGCCCCACCTTCCCCTTCAGCGTGGAAAAACGAAGCTTATTGTCACTGATATCCTGTCCGTCAATCAGGATCCGTCCGCTCGTCGGTCGAACAAGTCCTGCCATCATCTGCACCAGTGTGGTTTTCCCCGAACCGGTATGCCCGATAATTCCGCAGAACGTCCCATCTTTAATTGTAAACTGCACAGCCTTTACAGCGTGCTTTTCAAAAACGCCGCCAGGTGTATAGGTGTAGGACACCCGCTCTGCCACAATCACAATTTACGATCCTTTCTATATGCCGCGTGGATTGCTTCCACACAGCTATTAACATCAATGCAGTTCTCCCGTACAGGAATGCCTGCTTTGCGAAGCCTGTATAATAATTCCGTTGTCTGGGGCGTATCCAGCCGTGCCGCCCGGAGTTCTTCCCGTCTCGTCAGAATATCACGAGGTGCACCATCCATGATTACCCGGCTGTTATCCACCACAATTACTCTGTCCGACATTGCCGCCTCCTGCATAAAATGGGTGATTAACACGATGGTTATTCCCTCTTCACGGTTTAGGCGTATCACGGTTTCCAGCACCTCTGCTCTGCCGACAGGGTCCAGCATCGCCGTGGGTTCATCCAGCACAATACACGCCGGACGCATAGTGATAATACCGGCAATGGCCACTCTCTGCTTCTGCCCGCCGGAGAGAAGGTGCGGTGCGTGGTTTCTGTACGCATACATACCCACCGCATGAAGGGAAGCATCCACCCGTTCCCGAATTTCCGCCGGGGGTAGTCCCAGATTTTCCGGGCCGAATGCCACATCCTCCTCCACCACCGTTGCCACAATCTGATTGTCAGGATTCTGAAATACCATCCCAACCCTACGGCGGATTTCTAATATAGCATTCTCATCTGCTGTATCCAGCCCGTCCACCGTAACTTTGCCGGAAGTGGGTACCAAAATACCGTTACACAGCTTTGCCAGTGTGGACTTTCCTGAGCCGTTATGTCCTAAAACGGTTACAAATTCGCCTTTCTCTATAGAAAGGCTTACCGCAGAAAGTGCCGTTTGTTGGCTTTCCGGATACGAATAAGAAGCCTTCTCAAAACGAATCATATCAACACTCCCATCTGGCCGTGGAGCCGCAAGGCAAAACAAGGCCGCTGTCTCCGATGGGAAGACCGATTTCATCAGCCATAGACTTGCCGCCGTAACGTTTTTCCACCGTCAGCTGCAGCATATTCCGCAGTACCGTGGGTGCAAGCCCGGTTGTATAGGAATTGATGATAAAATACCGGGGCGAATCGGAAAGGATTTCCGAACATAAGGAAACGAGGTCAAAAATCTTGTCCTCCAGCTTCCACATTTCACCTCCCGGTCCTCTTCCGTAAGAGGGGGGGTCCATAATGATACCGTCATACCGATTGCCGCGGCGTTTTTCCCGTTGTACAAATTTTTCGCAATCATCTACGATAAAGCGGACAAATCGGTCGGAAAGACCGGAAAGCTCCACATTTTCCTTTGCCCACGCCACCATTCCTTTGGATGCGTCCACGTGTACAACATCTGCACCGCCGGATAGAGCCGCCAAGGTGGCACCGCCTGTATAGGCAAACAAATTCAGAACTTTATTCCCTTCCCTAGACCGCTGCCGG
>SVJY01000027.1 GCA_015068765.1 Oscillospiraceae bacterium | reverse complement strand
GGCGGCAATATTGGCATACGCCCAGTGCGAGGACGGTACATCGGTAAAAACATCCTGTCCCATGGCGTTTTCTGCCATGTTCATCGCACGAAGGAGTATGGTTGCCATTTCTGCTCTCGTCAAGAAGCCGTTCGGCTGATACGCACCTTCTGCTTTGCCTTCTACAATGCCGAGTGCATACAAAACATTCGCCGCAGTCTCACAAGGCTCTCCCTGTGTGTCCGCAAAGGATGCGGCGGAAACAGCCACGCCCTGCATCGTCAACACCATAACGAACGCAAGTAAAAACGCAAGTCCTTTTTTCATAATAACATTCTCCATTCTTTTAAATTTTTATCAAATCGTTTGGATATTTTTATTCCTATAAATCGCTTAAAAATGTAAAAAGTATATCCTCTGCACCTTTCATACCTTCGTGTCCGTACTCAGGATAAAAAATAACATTTTTAGGTGCTGTTACTTTGTTATACATTGCAAACTGCGTAATGGGCGGACAGGATGCGTCCCGTAGCCCCGTAAACATCAAAAGCTCCGCTTTCATCCATTTTGCAAAATTCTGAATATCAATGTATCCAAGCTTTTCAAGTAATTCTTCCACGTGTTCATGGGTCGGGTCGAAGCTTCTGAAATAATAATTCAGTCCTTCATAGGCAAGGCCTTTCGTTTCATGATCAATCGCGTATCCGTAATCAGAAAGATAAGGATAAAAAATACCGCACTTTTTAATCTGGGGTACCAAGGATGCACAAACAACGCTGAGGGCTCCGCCTTGCGAACCGCCTGTTACCGCAATACGATTTTCGTCAACATAATCAAGACGCATAATGATTCTTGCCAGGATAACCGTATCTAAAAATACATCCCGCATTAAAAGGTCGTGCTTTTCGCCTTCAATTCCTCGCAAAAACGGCATGGTATATGTATTGCCTAAAACGCCGCCCACATCCTCACTCATGCCGCCTTGTCCCCTTACATCCATAAAAGCGACAAGGTAGCCCTGCGACACATATTTTAAAAGTTCGCACCAATCAAACGAGGCCCCCGAAAGCCCGTGGAACATCAAAACAGCAGGAATTTTACCTTCTATGTTTTTGGGCATACAAACCTTGGCATAAATTCGTGCACCTTTTGTCCCTGTATAACGAAGTTCGTACATGTCAGCGAATTGTGAAGGAAACTCTTTTCTGCTGAATTTTTCCTTATAATCAAGTGCATTTACTTCTTTTAAGGCATCCTCCCAATACGCATCAAAATCCTTCGGGCGAAGAGAGGAGCCTTTATATTCAAAAAAATGCTTGGTACGTGATTCAATACGCATAGTGCTCACCTATGACCTGCCATATTTTTCATTTAAGTCAATGCCATATTCTTTATGAAATAAAGCATAAATTTCTTCTTTGAACGGCATTGCCGGTGATGTTCCTTTTTTTGTTACAGACAATGCTGCCACACAGGTTGCAAATCGCAGTGCATCCGGTATTGCAAAACCTTCTGAAAGTGCAGTTGCAAAGCCGCCGTTGAAGGCATCACCTGCACCGGTTGTATCAACAGCATCAACCTCGATTGCGGGAACAAAATATTCTTCCGCCATATTTTTGAAGTATACACCCATTTTACCTAAAGTAATGATTACGTTTTTTACATCTTTTTTCAGTAAAACATCGGCGGCTTTTTTTGCATCCTCAACTGTGTTTACCGGCACACCTGAGAAAAAGCTCGCCTCTGTCTCATTCGGGGTGATGTAGTCACAGCCTTCAATCAGTCCATCGGGTACTTCCTGAAACGGGGCGGTATTGAGAACAAAAGGCTTATTATATTTTTGTGCAAGTTCTTTACAGGCAAGAATGGATTCAAAGCTTGTTTCCAGCTGCGTCAACACAACATCGCAGTCGGCAAAGTCCTTTTCCGCTTTTAAAACATCCCCGACAGTTACTTCGTCGTTTGCACCTTTTATAACAATAATTCTGTTTTGGGCGGTTTGTTCATTCACCTCAATAATTGCACTTGCCGTTTCTCCTGTTTCGGAAATGCCGATATATTCTGTTGACATCCCTTCATTTTTATAATGACTTAGCATAATATCAGCCAAAAAATCCTTGCCGATTTTGGAAATGATTCTGACCTCGGCTCCCGCTCTGTGTGCGGCAGTAAGCTGATTGCTCCCTTTTCCGCCGGGACCTAATTTCAGGGTGCTCCCCAGCGTTGTTTCCCCGTCAACCGGCAAATGCGGTGCATATCCTGCTATATCAACAATAAGACTTCCGGTACCAACAATTTTCCCCATGTTATTCGCCCTCTACAATTTTTATGCCTGCGGATGTACCGAGTCTTTCTGCTCCTGCGGCAATCAAGGCTTCGGCATCTTTAAGGCTCCTGATGCCGGAGGATGCTTTTACCTTTACGCCGTTTGTCGCAGTTTCCTTCATAAGCTTTATGTCTTCTACCGTTGCAATGCCTGCCGTAAAGCCGGTGCAGGTTTTCACATAGCACGCCCCTGCTTCGCAGGAAAGCTTTACTGCCATAACCTTTTCTTCTTCGGTAAGCTGGTCTGTTTCAATAATAACCTTTACACACTTGCCTTTTGCTTCCCGGACAACCGCTTTTATGTCTTCTCTTACATAGTCGTAGTCCTTATCCTTGAGGGCACCGATATGAATAACCATATCAAACTCGTCACAGCCGTTATCGTATGCAACCTTGGTTTCGTATGCTTTTACCTTTGTATCGCAAGCCCCCAGAGGGAAGCCGATAACGGTACATACCTTAACGTCCGTACCTTTCAGAAGCTCCTTTGCATACGGGATATAGCTGGAGTTAATGCAAACCGATGCAAAATCGTATTTCTTCGCTTCACTGCAAAGCTTTTCAATATGCTCCTTCTGTGCAAAGCATTTTAAAATTGTGTGGTCGATGTACTTGTTTAATTTCATTTTAAATTCCTCTCTTTCTTATTCCTCGTCAATTGTTTTAAAGGATGTTCCCCATTGTTTTACGCGTTCGGTATAGGCTTCATTCGCACGCCAGTCCTTCCAGAAGGTAAGAATTTTCAAATCTTCGCTGCCTTCCGTATTGTCAAGGGCGTGAAAACAGCCTGCCGGGATGAAAATCACCTGATCCGCGAAAACGTCAATGATTTCTTCACCGAGCTGCAGCTTTCCGTTGCCGCTTAAAATGTAGTAGATTTCATCATCATCGTGTACGCCGCCGCCTAAAGCGTAGCCTGCCTTTACGGTGCCGTGATTCATCTGAATCACGCCGTCCCGTCCCGTAATCACATGGTCTAAAATCATACGGGAATCATATTCCGGGCCGAACGACAAGGGCTTTACACGATTGACGTCCACTACGGTTGGTTTTAATTTTTCCATATTCCCACCTCCTTTTACGAAAAGGTAACCATAACTTTTACTTTTTCGTTATGGTATTTTTCTTCATTTTCAAACATATCCAGACAGTCCTCAAACGGTACCCGATGCGTAATGATAGGCGTAAGCTTTACGGGGTTTTTCCCCATAATTTCCGCCACCTTCCCGGGATTAGCGAACCGACCTGCCGCACCGCGAACCGTGATGCAACGAATGACGATATCGTCAATGGGAAGTGTGATATCCTTTTCAAAAAAGCTGACAATGGAAAGTCTGCCTTCATTTTTTGTAAGCTGCATGGCAAGGCGCATGGTACTTTCCGTCCCTGCGGCTTCAATCACAAGGTCAGCACCTTTGCCGTTTGTAACCCGTTTGATTGCTTCCTCTGCATCCTCCGTGCGTGTGTTCACCAAAATATCCGCACCCACTTCTTTGGCAATGGCAAGCTTTTTGTCATTCCGGCCTACGGCAATCACCGTTTTTGCACCAAAAAATTTAGCGAGCCATATAGCCCCCATCCCGATGGCACCGATACCAACTACGGCGACGGTGGTTTCCGGCGTCACCTGATAGTTTGTAAATGCATCCAGCGAAATGGCGGCCGGTTCAATAAGTGCCGCTTCCTCAAAGCTTACGCCCGCAGGAACGCGATAGGCATTAAACTCCGGAATCAGCATATATTCTGCGTAGCAGCCTTCCCATGCATTGATGGTGCCGACAGAACGGATGTTCGGGCAATCGGCATACTGCCCGGCATTGCAAAACGGACACGCACCGCAGCTGATGCCACTGTCGGAAACCACATGGTCACCGGGCTTAAATGCTGTAACTTCCTCCCCTACGGCTTCCACCTCTCCCGACCATTCATGCCCAAACCGGACGGGGTATGTAATCTGTCCCGATTTCACAAAACTGCTTTCGCCGGTAAAAATGGAGAGGTCTGTCGCACATATGCCTGTATTTTTCACCTTTACAAGCATCATTTTGCCGGTGGGTACCGGCTTTTCCACATTTTCATACACCGCCTTATGCGGTGCCGTAACGGTCAATACTTTCATAAAGTACCTTCTTTCTAAAGAAGAATCCCTTCGCCCATGTAAAGCATGGTATGAGGAAGATTCTTTTCTTTCATAGCGTTCATAAATTCCAACGGGTTTCCGCAGTGCTCCGCAAAGCACCAGAAATGATACGGTACAGTAAGCTGTGCCTTTGTCATTTCTGCGGCACGTGCCCCTTCTTCGCCGTTCATATTACCGTACATCCCATTGATGGGCACAAGCAGTAAATCGATATTTTGCACCGCTTCGTTTGCAAAAAGGTCATACCGAAACGCCGTATCTCCGGCATAATACACACGCTTTCCTCCAAAATCGAGGAGAAATCCAACGGCATCGGGTGCAAGTTCACCGTGGTCACAGGGAACCGCCGAAATTTTGACCCCGCCAAAAGAGAGCGTCTCTCCCGGCTTTACAAAGTGCAAATTTTTGGTAAGCCCTGCTTTTTCGCATTCTGCCTCCGTATCCAGTGCACCGATAAACTGCGTTTTTTCATTCACCAGCTGCGGAAGAGCATCGGCGTCAAAATGATCCGGGTGTGCGTGGGAAACGGCAATAATCTCGAAGGCAAGCTCTTCCGGTGAAAGAAGTGCAGGCGAAAGCCGCTTAAAGCCAACCAGCCGCTGGCAGGCATCCGATAGATATAAGTCAAGACCAATTAGCTTTTGGTCATCTGTTTTAAAAATAAATCCTGCCTGTCCGGTCCAGAATACAGCCACATTTCCTTCGGGAACGATTGTATTCCGAACAACTTCTGCCAAGTTCTTCATAGGTTTCCTCCTTTAAAAATTACGTGCAAAGCCGCCCGCTGTCCAGCCGCCGTCCACAGGAAGCACCGTCCCCGTAATATAAGAGGCAGCATCCGATGCCATAAATAAAACGGCATTTGCAATTTCCTCGGGCCTGCCTTGCCGACCCTGCGGAATGTGTGATAGGAGACCTGCCATGGCACTGTTATCCTTCCACAGCTCGTTCGTAACGGCAATGCCTACCGTACCGGGTGCTATGGCGTTGACGCGGATGTGCTTTTCCGCCATTTCCAATGCCATTGCCTTGGTAAGATTTATCACTGCCGCCTTGGCCGCGGCAAATGAGCATTGATTCCGAAGCGGTACAAGACCGACAATGGAGCTGATATTTATGATCGCACCGCCATTTTCCGGCATATGGGGGATCACATGCTTTGCACAGTGGTACACGCCGTTTACATCCACATTCTGGATGGCGTGCCACCAATTATCGTCAAAATGCTCTACTGTTTTACGCTGCTCGGGACCAACGTTAATGCCGGCATTGTTGACAAGAACATCAATTTTTCCACAGTCTGCCGCAATTTTCTCCATTGCTTTCTCGACTGCGTCGGCATCTGTAATATCAAAATCATAACAGAAGAGTGACGGCGTTTTCATATCGGAAAGCTTCTCTTTTGTTCCCGAAAGATCACAAGCCGCTACCGTAGCACCGCTTTCCAAAAAGCCCTGCACGATGGCACGTCCAATACCACCTGCAGCTCCTGTCACTAAAACTATCTTATTTTCAAACCGAATATCCATAGTAACCTCTTTTCAAATCCTTATACGTAATTTCCGGTATCTATGATAAAGCTTACCATAAATCCTCCAAAAAGTCCACGCTAATTTCACCCTCTATTACATTCGTGTTTTAACCTATAGAAGACTTTGTGCCAAGGCAACCAGCACCGGCATGGTGAGTATAGATAAAAGCGTAGAAACCGCCACAAGCTTTACGGAAAGCTCTGTATCTCCACCGAATTTTTCGGAAAACATACTGCACGTAGCCCCCACGGGTGCACTTACGCTGATTAAAAGTGTCAGAGAAAGTGTACTGTCAATCCTAAGGAGCATCAAAAGACCGAGTGCCAACGCCGGGAATAAAAGTAAGCGGAGTATCATCGGAAAATACAGCTCGCGATTGCGAAATGCATGCAAAATATCAGCCTCTGCCAGATAATACCCTACAATGAACATGGGAAGCGGTACATTGAGTGCTGACACATGCTCCAAAACTGCCATGGCTGCATAGGGCGGACGAAAAGACGTAATAAACAGAAGCATACCGATGACAACACCGATAATCCCCGGCGAAACGAGAAGCTTTTTCGGCGTTACCATACTGCGGTCTCCACTCATTTCCAAGATACCGAAGCTCCACATAAAAATGTTGAAAATCACGATATACGCGGCACTATAAAAAACGCCGTCAGCACCGAGCAGTGCTTCCGCCAGAGGAAGGGCAATAAACCCGGCATTGGAGAACACCGACGCAAATACCATAACGCTTCTTTTCTTTCGATCCGAATGGCGAAGTACGACCTTTGAAAGGATCGCCATCACCGTGTGGATGAGAAGCGACAGTCCGAGTGCATACAAAAGATAGCGAAGCTGTGCCGGATCATATGTACGGATAAAAGATTTCACTATCACGCACGGTGCCACAATGGTGACCACGATATCAGAAAGCTTTCCGCATGTTTCACGGCTGAGTTTTCCCGATTTATTGAAAAGAAACCCGAGTGCCATGAGCAGAAATAAAATCACAACCTGCTCCAGGACCGTTAGGAAATTCGTAAGCATCTTTCACACCTCATTCTTCCGAAGGGGACAGCAAAATTTTAATGGCATTCCCCTTTTCCAAATCCGCAAAAGCTGCCTCAAATGCAGAAAGCGGGCGAATTTCATATAATTCCTCCGTGCGGAGCTTGCCCGTTTGCAGAAGCGAAAGGGCAATTTCCCAGCCTTTAAAGCTGGAACTCATATTAAATTGCAAATCAATCGCCTTCCCCATAGCCTCATTCCACGGAAACGGGATTTCCTCCGCATTTGTCATACCAATGCCGCAAAACAAGCCTTTCTTTTTGAGGAGCCGCACGCCGGAGCGAATTGCACTCGCCGCGCCCGATGCTTCCACTACGACATCAACGCCGCCTTTTTCCATTTCCTCTTTTAAAACCTCTTCCGCACTTTCCTTCTGGACATTGATAAAGCGGTCACAAACAGAAAGCTTCCGAAGGGCAGAAAGGCGAATCCCTTCATCCGAATTACAGCCACACATGATAATTTTCCCTGCACCTGCAATTTTAGCCATCTGTGCGGCAATGAGTGCAATGGGACCAAGCCCCATAATAACAACAGACGCACCGGGAATAATTCTGCCCCGTTCCAAGAGCTGATGTGCAACAATGGCACAAGGCTCGGCCATTGCGGCGTCGGCAAGAGATACGCCTTCCGGAATTTTATGTAAAAGTGCCTCGGGCATCTTCACATATTCCGCAAAGGCACCGTCAATCCCCCAGCCGATAGAACGCTTTTTAAGACAAAGCTGGATGTTGCCCGTTCTGCAAAGCTCGCACCTGCCGCAATGGAGATTATGCGGCTCGCCGACCACGCGGTCTCCTTCCGAAAAATCCCGTACATTTTCGCCCGTTTTAACAACAACGCCCGAAAATTCATGCCCGATAATTACCGGCGGCCAATACGGATACTGGTCATGCTTTATATGAATATCCGTACCGCAGATACCGGCATAGGAAACCCGTATCAGCACCTCATCGTTTTCAATTTGCGGGACGGGGCGTTCCTGCATTTCGAGGAAGCCCTCCCCCTTCTTCGTTTTTACAACTGCCTTCATGCAAAACCATCCTTTTTAAAATTACCTTGACTTAAAAGCCTTATTTATACAGCAAACGGTGCGGCAGATTACTGCCGCAGTCGCTTCGCATATTTATTCTTTTGGCCGCAGCATAGCGTCCCACCGGAAAAAGGATAATTCTCCGATTTCCTCCCGGAGTGTATCGCCGTTTACGAAGAATCCGATCATTTCTTTGATACCGTTTTCATAAACATACTGTGCTGCCCATGTATCCGAAGTACAGCGTACTGCCGCCCCCGAAACAAGTCTTTCATATATAATATTATCTTTTTCTACGCCTTGGAGCACGCCGTAAACGGGAAAGAGTATCATATGTGTTTTCGCCGGAATCGTCAATGTGAGTACGCCACCTGTCGAAGCTTCAAAGCCGCTGTTTGTAATCGGAATGTCTGTTTCTCCGTCGGAAAGCGTCAGGCTATCCCAATATGCCTCTCCGCCGCCGATAACCCGAAGCAGGAGGCTTGCCCTGTTTGCACCTTCCGGGACAGTGAAGGAATAGGAAACCTCGTTCCATTCCCCGTTCCGGCTGCCCACATCTGCCTGCGTGCCGGATGCGTGCCAGGCGTTATTTTTAAAGAACTCCGTCTTTATAGCGGTACTTCCCGACACCGTTTTAAGCCGTGCCTTCAGTGTATACGTTCTTCCCGCCACTAAACTCTGCACCGTCTGCGAAACGTATGCATTTCCTCCCGTGCGGATTCCCATTGCACCACCGCCGGCATATGCTTCATCCGGCAGAAAGAATGTATCGCCCCATTCGCCGCCTGTAAATTCCCAACCGGAAACGGTTCCGTCTGAAAGTGCGGCTTCTCCTTCGCCATAAATATATCGTAAGTACGGGGCGGTTGCCTCCAGCTCCATTTCCTTCTCCGCGTCGCTTCCGTTATATACGGCAATCATGCCGTCTTCCTCGGCTTTCCATACCTCGTCTGTAACGCTTCCTTCCGACAGAAGAAGCGATAAAACATCACTTCTTTCCGCCTGGCTTAAGGATGAAAATTCGGAGGCTAAATTCCCTTCATCCCAGTCCAGAATGTACTGCATGATCACAGCGGCTTCCGCACGAGTTGCGTTTTCGGTAAATTCCACCTTTTCATAAGGAATATCTTCACGCATCATGGTTGCAATATCCACTGCATAGGCTGCCATGGAATCGGCAGAAGCGTTGCCGCCTGCTTTCTGCATCTCTTTCCTATACATTGCACGTGCACAATTTTCCATAAACGCCTGTCGGGAAATCGGGGTTTCGGGCAGGTAGTTTCCACCGTCCGTCCCCTTTAAGATGCCGAGGGCACGGCCTACGCGGATCGCATCTGCATATTCCGCATTCGGGCTTACGTCTGCGAAATTATCGCCGCCTTCTGCGGAAAGCCCCAGTGTGCGAATCAGGAACATGGCAAAGTCACCGCGTGTAATCGGTTTACTCGGTGCAAAGCGGGAAATGCCCTTTGCATTTGCAATTCCCTTCTGATAAAGCGAGTCAATCGCTTCCTTTGCCCAGCCGTAATTATAAATATCCCGGAATTTGCTTGTGGTAAGACCGGATAAATCTTCGCTTACCGTAAGCTTATACCGTACCACCTGTGCTTCGGATAAGGTGGCAGTGAGTGTGCCCGCACCGGAAATAGCCGGGGCACCGCTTACATCGGCCGCTACGGCTGAGAAGCTTCCTATCGTAACCGAGCCGTCAAAGGAGGTCAGAGGAATACTTACCGTATTCTCGTTATTCTCACGATTTAAAAGTACCGCATAAATATCGCTACCCTTTACAAACAGCTTATACCAAACAGGGCTTGCCTCGTCGGTGTTATGTGCAAACGTAGGATATTCGCCCGTAATAAAGGCTTTCTTCGCGTCCTCCCACTCGGTTTCATTAAAGCTCTTCAGGCTCGGATAATAGTCGTATTCCCACATTGAGAGTGTATCATCAGAATCGCTGCCAAGGTCATCTACGCGGTAATAGCCGATTCCCTGTGACCCGGCAAGCAATGCCTGGTAGAGAAAGGAACGGATATCGTTACCGTCAGGGAGCCAACCGCCGCCTTCGCCAATCCACCTCCATGCCTGCACCACAGTCCAGAGGGGCTTTCTGCCCTCTGTCGCTTCGTTTGCCCGGAAAGCATATTGATAAACCCAGTCGCCACGCGCATCGGCGTGCGTACCGACATAGGGGTCGATGGCCAAAAGGTCACAGGTGCTTGCCGCAAGGCCGTAGCTTTCCGGATCGTTTTCACAAATATAAATCAGATGATCCTTATCGTGCTGACGGATAAATTTATAGCTGTCCTGGAGCCACTGGTACATTCCCTCCGTGCCGCCTGCATCTGCCTCATGACCGAAGGGTTCATCCATGACCATGTAGCCAAGGAGTGCGTTGTGCGTTTTAATTTCATCTATGCAGGTCTTGTTTAGCAGCTGATTGTCGGGATGTCCTGCCGGCTTCATGCCGGCATACAGGGGAACCAAAAGCATAACGCCTTCATCCTCTGCTTTATCCAGTGCTGCTTTCACCTGTGTCAGTGCACTGCTTTGGTAAACACACTGCTGCACATTTATGCCAACTTCTTTTTTTACTTTTCCGTAGCTGGACGGCCAGGCGTGGTAGCCTAAAACCGGATGGATTACGTTTCCGGCGTTATCCAGAACATAGCCTTCCTTTGTGAGGTTCTTGGGGCGGTTATAGATAAGCACCTCTTTATCCTGTCTTTCCAGAAGGCTGCCGCTTTGGCTAAAATATTCCACACGCAAGGTATAGCTTTTTTCCACTTCCGTCATGCATAGGGTGGAGAAGTACCATACAATATCCGTTTGTGCCGCCACGGAGGTCTCGGAAAGGACCGTTTCGCCGTCCATAAGCTTTATATCTACACGGTTACCTTCTATTTCCGGATAGGATATGGTGTTCAGACGGACGGTAGCCTTTCCTTCCGTTTCATCACGGTAGTAGAAAAAGCCGGAATCTGCCGTAAAGTGGGTCGCTTCCTTTGTCATGCGGAAGGACATGTCGTCATAATAAACATCGCCTGTACCGTACAGCCGGAATAAAATCCCAACCTCTGCAATATTCTCAAGGGGTACAGTATACTGTTGTTCAATTTTTGTCCATACGCCCTTTTCAAGATTACTGCCGAACTTTCTGAGCTCATCGTGTCCTGCGACATGGTTGCCGGCTCTATCATAATATTCAAACTTAATCCCAATATAGCTTTCGCTTCCGATTTTATCCTTATAAAGCCAGCCGTCAAGCTGATACTCGGCACCGGGTATTACCTCTGCCCGGAATTGCACATAGGGATTATTGGGCTTATTCACGGCGTCCTCATCTATAATGTGCAATACATTGCCGCCACGTGCTTCGCTGTTTTCAACCGTAATAAGCGGTGAAAACGTTGAAAGCGGACCTATTGCACCAACGATATTTCCATTTTGGTCCAGGGCTTCAAAATTGGCACCCGGAATAAGATTTTCGCCTTCCTCTGCGTTCGTCGTAACCCCAAAAGACAGGAGCACGCACAGTAGCAGAAGGATTGATAAAAATTTACGCCCCATTCTTTTTATCTCCTTTTAAGTGCAGGAACTTCACCACTCGCAGTGCCCGTGCACTGCTTCGGGTAACCAAAAGCAGGGGTAAGCCCTGCTTTTGCTCAGTTTGTTCATTCACTACTATTTTTTCTTATTCCCAAAATGTGGCGGCTGTTTAAAAAGTCAACTTTTTAAACAGCCCCTCCGTTTTGCTTCCGTCATTACGGTAGTGCACTAAGCACACCATTTTCTTCATTTTCCCATTTTGTTTCGTCTTTAGGCGGGCAGAGGCAGTGATAAAACACTGCTTCTGTCCGCTTTGTTTAAAGATGAAACGCTACCTTTTAAAGGCCGGTATCCCAAGTCATAATACGGTCCATAATTACCGCGGCTTCTGCACGGGTTGTGTTCCCCAGGGGACGCACAGTACCGTCTTCATAGCCGTTTACAATGCTTGCCCGAACCATGGCGGCAATATCAGCCACCGCATAGTCTGCAATGGAAGCGGCATCGGCAAACTGCGATGCATCGCCTGCCTCCAGCTCTTTTACAAGACGCATTCCGCGTGCACAGATTACCATGAGGTCCTGACGGGAAATCGGGGTTTCGGGCAGGTAGTTTACGCCGTCCGTACCCTTTAAGATGCCGAGCGCACGGCCGATGCGGATGGCATCAGCATATTCTGCATTCGGATTTACGTCCGCAAAATTATCCGTGCCCTCTGCGGTAAGACCTAATGTCTTAATCAGGAACATGGCAAAGTCGCCGCGGGTAATCTGCTCGCCGGGTGCAAAGCAGGTTACGCCCTTTGCATTTGCAATACCCTTCTGATACAGAGTGTCAATTGCTCTCTTTGCCCAGCCGTAATTGTAGATATCGTTGAATTTGCTTGTGGTAA
Source organism: Oscillospiraceae bacterium (assembly GCA_015068765.1). GTDB lineage: Bacteria > Bacillota > Clostridia > UMGS1883 > UMGS1540 > SIG447. The sequence continues at coordinate 16,638 of SVJY01000027.1, read as the reverse complement.
GACCGGATAAATCATCTCTTACCGTAAGCCTGTAGCGTACAACCTGTGCTTCGGACAAGGTGGCAGTCAGTGTGCCGTTTCCGGAGAAGGAAGCGATACCGCTGATCTCGTCTGCCACAGCCGTAAAGCTACCGATGGTAACCGAGCCGTCAATGGAGGTTAGCGGAATGCTTACAGTATTTACCTTATCCTCACGGTTGATTACTACTGCATAAAGGTCATTCCCCTTTACAAATACCTTATACCAGACAGGGCTGCTTTCATCTGTATTTTGTGCGAAGGTGGGATACTCGCCTGTGATAAAGGCCTTCTTTGCATCCTCCCATTCGTTTTCGTTAAAGTAGGTGATACCCTTTGCCAGTTCACGTTCCCAAATTTTCGAGACAGATGAATCACTCAGATTCTGTACCTCATAATAGCCGAGACCCTTTGCACCGGAAATCAGTGCCTGATACAGGAAGGAACGGATATCGTTTGCTGTGGGCTCGTAAACCTCTCCGCCGGTATCGCCGTCCCAGGGCCATGCCTGTACGATGGACCAGACGGGCTTTCTTGTTTCTACCTCACGGATTGCACCGGAAACGTCATCCGAAACCTTTCTGCCGATCTGCTGCGTTTTGGCACCGATATAGGGGTCAACACTCAGAATGTCACAGCAATGTCCGGTCAGCTCTACGTATTGCATATTGGTTTCCGTAATGAAAATCAGGTGTTCCTTATCATGCTGACGGATAAACTTGTAGCTATCCTGCAATACCTTATACATTGCTTCCGGTCCGCCCACATCTGCGGTATGACCGAAGGGTTCGTCCATAACCATGTAGCCTAAAAGGTTGGGATGGTCTTTGACAGCTTCAATACAGGTTTTATTGAGCTCCTGGTTGTCGGGATGACCTGCTGGCAGCATATTAGCATACAACGGTATCAGGAGCATAACGCCGTCCTTTTTCGCCTGTTCCAGTACCGCCTGTACGTTGGCAAGATCTTTACTCTGATGTACGCACTGCTGCACGTTCATGCCCATTTCCTTTGCCCGTGCGAAGCTGGACGGATAGGCATGATAGCCCATAACCGGGAAGATAATGTTGCCGTTTGCATCCAGAACCTGGCCGTCCTTCGTCAGGTTCGTGGGGCGGTTGTATACGAGAACCTCTTTGTTCTGGCTCTCCAGCACCTGACCGGCTGCATTGATATACTCAAAACGGAGTGTGTAGCTCTTTTCTACCTCAGTCATGAGAAGCGGAGAGTAATTCCATACAATTTCTCCTGCCTGTGCCGGTTCGGTTTTTTCCGCAAGCACGGTTTCGCCGTCCAAAAGCTTGAATACTACGGTGTTACCCGCAAAGTCCGGATAAGTAATGGTGTTAAGCGTAACTGCCGCCTTACCCTTGGTCTCGTCTCTGTAATAGAAGAAGCCGGAATCTGACGTGAAGCGGCTGGCTTCTCTTACCATGTAGAAATCCAGATTATCCCAGTAGATTTCGCCGGCACCATAAAGGCGGATATATACCTTTGCCTTTGCGATATCTTTAAGGGGAACGTCCACAACCTGTGCGAACTCTTGCCATGCATCCTTATCGTAGGCACCCATCAGTCTGGTTTCGTCGCCCTGGATCTTGCCGTCTGCATTATAGTATTCCATCTTCATGCCGGGGCTGCCCAGATTTGCACTGCTGCCGAGAATCCAACCGTGAAGCTGATACCGAGCACCGGGGCTTACCGGAACCTCAAAGCACATCCACGGATTGTTGACGGATACGTCATCGTGGATATACAGTACCTTACCACCGCGTGTTGCATTGTCCACGATGCTTAGCCACTCGGACATATCGGATTTATAGGTCTGTGCACCGGGAACCTTGCCGTTTTCATCCAATGCTTCAAAGGTAGCACCGGAGATGAGGTTGGCGTGTCCTGCCAATGCCGGCAGAACCTCTACGTTTGATTCTTCCACCGCATCCTGTCCGGCGGAGCCGGATACGAGCTTTTTACCAACCATGGAAAAACCATCCCAGAGAACATCGCCGCCTTTGAGGACACGGACAAGCACTTCCGCACTGTCCACATTCTCGGGGCATTCAAAGGTATGCGCAAAGGTTGCCCATTCTCCTACCTTACTGTTGTAAAATTTAATGGCACCGCCTGTTACATATGTACCTTCCTTGAAATACTCCAGCTTGATTGCAGCGCCGCTGTCATCAGAACTTGGGGCTGTAAGCAGCTTTACGTAACCGTTTATTGTATATTCCACACCGGGAATCAGTCCCGTAATCTTGGCGGAAGCATATGCATTTCCTTCGGTGGTGATGCGGAGTGCGTTCTCGCCTTCCTTGGCATCGTCCGAAACGGTAAACTCCTTGCCCCATTTGCCGCCGGAGGTGGCCCAGCTTTTCGCTGAATCCCCGCTTGTTTCTTCAAAGGAGCCATTGGTGAAAAATTCTGCCTCTTCTGTTTCGGCTTCGATAACAACTTCCTTCTCAGCAGCCTTCTCGCCTACCATGGAAAAGTCATCCCAAAGTACGTCGCCGCCCTTTAAAACACGGAGAAGAATATCAGCACCGTCCGCATTTTCAGGACACTCAAAGGTATAGGCAACGGGTGCCCATTCGCCGACCTTACCGTTGTAAAATCTCACAGCACCGCCTGTTACATATTCGCCTCCCTTGAAATACTCCAGCTTTACTGCGGCACCGCCGTCGTCAGCCGTGGGTGCTTCAAGAAGCTTTACATAACCGTTTATCGTATACTCCACGCCGGGCGTAAGTCCCGAAACTCTGGTGTACGCATATACGTTCCCCTCGGTGGTGATGCGGAGGGCATTCTTGCCGCCGTGGGCATCATCGGATACGGAAAATTCCTTTCCCCAAGCACCGCCGGAAACGCCCCAGGAGGGAAACGCACTGCCGTTTACTGTTTCAAAGTCGCCGTTTTTCACAAATTCTATTTCCTCGGCAAAAGCTGTAAGCCCGAGGGAAAGAAGCATACACAGCGTCAGAAAAACAGATAGAATTTTACGTTTCATATGATGCCTCCTTTATTTTGTCAAAAGTATATAGTCCGTTTCGGGCACAAGTGTACCGTTCTTTACGGTAAGAACCTTTGCGTAGTAATTTCCGGTGTCAAAATCCGCCAGCGTACCCGCAGTCAGTGTAAATTCTGCATATCCGTTTGTAACGTCTTCCGCCGTAATGGCCTTTACCTTTACATCCGCTAAGGATACTATATTTTCGGTTTTTCTGTAGACGGCAAGTGCGGCAATGTCACCGGCAAATGCTGCGGGCATGACAAAGCTTACCCCTCCTCCATTTACAAGCTTCTCGCTATATTCACCGTCTGCCTTTGCGTAGTTAATAATAGGTGCATCTATCTTCTTGCAGGAGAGTTTGTCGACCAGCATCGTGCCGGTGCCGCCGAAACGAAGCTGCAGTGTTTCGTTTCCGGTAAGGTTTCTGTACAGTATATAGCGAACACGCACCCATTTGCCCTCTGGCAATTCAGTAACCGGTATTGATTTAAAGGCACTAGCACCACCCGGTTCGTTGCCGCTCGGACGAAAACCAAAGTACCCGGCACTGTCAAGAGAAACATTTTTTATATACGCCGAGAATTCATAATATCCTTCCCCATCAAGAGGAAAACCGTACTGCAACTGTGCGTAACCGGTTGCGTCCGCAGGGCGGGTAGCCTCTAATGCATATTTGCCGTCGATGGCATTCTGCGAGTTTGTATATGTAATATTATTATAAGTGGCATGTTTTATCCAGCCATGGGCACCGTCTCCGTATTCAAAGCTTTGAACCGCAGCCACATGATCTTTCAACACATATTCTTCGATTGTAACATTGTCAAACATAGCGTAAGCGTCCGCCGTTGCAGCGCTGTTATTAAACATAAGACGGATGTTACGTGTTGTTACACCGTCCCCGTTTGTGAAAGTATAAAAAAGACGCTGCCATTCTCCATTGGAATTATACTGTTCAAAATACGAGCCCGCAGGCGTCCCCAGATTGTCTACATAACCCACGCCTTCATTGGTGCAGATGTCGAAGCTAATCTTGTAGGTAACATTGGGCGTCAGTCCCTTTAATTCTCTGCTGATATACTGACCACTTGCGGTAAACTTTATGCAGGAATTATCATTTTCTGTTACAATATAATCTGCTGCAGCTGCAGGAGATTTGGCCTGCCAATCGGCTCCGCCGTTTTCAAAGTCACCGTTTGGAACGGTCGGTTTTACTACCTCTGCCTTAAAATCATCCACGTAGACCTCGACACCGGCACTTCCGGCCTTAACATCGAACACAACGTGGGCGTCCTCGGCCGCTTCGCCTTCGGCTACAAGGCCCATTACAGAAAGCTCCTTCCAGCCTTCCGTCACTGCATCCTGATTGGCGATCAGACCCTTCCAAACCGTACCGGCATCACTGCCAAAGCGAACCAGCAGACGCACACCGCCGGCGGTGAGGCCTTTGACATTCACCTTCAAGGATACCTTAACCGTCTCACCGACAGGAAGCTTGCCGATGTTCTGGTACAGGGCGTGACGGCTTGCAAACTCTTCGCCCGCGATTTTTACACTGTAAACGTCGTCCACTGCCTCCGTGTTATCCGGTGTCATCGTGGCCGTGCTCAGACTCGGTATGTTTGTCTGCCAAACGCCCTTGTCTTCGGCTACACCCCAGTTTTCAAAAGAACCGTCCGTCATTCCGAAGGTGCCTTCTGCCGCTGCCGGCATAACCATAAGCGTTGCCAGCATACATAACGCCAAAATAATTGATGTGATTTTACTGTGTTTCATAAAAAAACCTCCTGTTTTCGGGTCTCCCCGTATTTTAATTGTATTATAGCATAAGGAAATCCCGTCTACAAGGTGAAAAATATTGGTAATTTCATTGCAATTTTATTCACAGAATCCCCACTCTGTCTTGCAATTTCACAAAGAAAGTGGTATTATGAAGGTATTGAAAGGGGTAATCATTTATCGAAAGGAGCCTTATATGAAAAATCAGGTACTGCAGATTTTGTGCGAACAGATTGAAAACGGTCCCAATGAACTATCTCCCGCCTCACAGCGTTACCGTGCGATGTCGGACATGTGCTCCCGTTATAATCTAACGCCCATGCGTGTAGAAACGCCGACGCCGGGCTCTCCGCTCCTTCTTGTAGGCTCTACCGCAGAATGGCTTGATAAAGCACATGTGCTGTACAGCAAGGACATGCATCTGATCATAAAAGGAAATCCGGCGGCATATGCCGAATATGACTTCAGTATCGTGGGGGAAAACACAGCCGGAGAGGCTAAGAAGCTTCTGGAATATCTGAAGAAGGCGGAGCGGACAAGGATCGCCATTTTCGGACCCAACCGTCAGCAATTTGCAAGCAACTACTATGTGCGCACCTTTCTTGCAAAAGCCGCGGAAATGGACATTCCCATGGATGAAGCCTCTGTCTTCTGGGATTCGGGTGAAAACAGAGCCGGTGAAACGCGTTACCGCCTGGAGGATTGCTACGAGGCTTTCCGGGAGGTCTCCCATCATTTTGATGCCGTCATCTGCTATAATACCCAGGCGGCAATTTTTCTCTGCTCCCAGGTTCGGAAGGACGGTATCCGGATTCCGGAGGACCTGTTTGTTATCGGCCGTGGTGATTTACGGCTTGCCAGTGCCGTCTCCCCCTCCATTACCACCGTATCCTTCAGCGAGGACGAGGTGGGGCAGCAGTTTGTAAAGCTTTATCGATATTTAAACTCAAACCCCTATGTGAAAAGCGTTACGGTACTCCTGGACTGCCATATCACTCCACGGGAAAGCACGGCCTGTTTCCCTTTACCGGAAAACAACAGCTCCATGCAGGATGCTTCCTTTTTAAACGAAAAGAGAATCGGTTCCGATATTTATTTGAGTCTCGGTCGCATCGAGCAGATGCTGAATTCCTGTACGGATATGGATTTTCGCATTCTGGAGCGTCTGCACCGGGGCGAATCCCGTGAGAAAATTGCGGAACAGGAGTTTGTCACCCTTTCCACAGTGCGTTATCGCCTGAAAAGGATGCTGAAGCTTGCCGGGACAGAAACCGTGGAGGCTTTGTTTGCCCTTTTGGACCGATATCATATCAATACCGCGCTGTTTCAAAATTTAAACGAAAACCAATAATTTTTTTGCCTTGCAGAGACCGGAAGGGCATGTGTTTATACCGGGAAAATGCAAGCATCCCAAAACAAAAGTTCCGACATGATGCAGACTGCAATCAAAACGTAAAAAACGGAGCGTATAAGACCCGCAAAGGGGCTCTATACGCTCCGTTTGATTTGTATGACTTAGAATTAACCGATAATGATTTTTACAGCCACAGTCTGGGGCGGAATGCTCATGGTCATCTGGCTGCCGTAAATCACAGAAACAGTCATGCCGACTTCCAGTGCAGCCGCGTCTGCCACTTCGCCGCCTGCCAGAATTTCCGTGTCTTCGCCGATGCGTACCAGCACTTCGCCACGGGCTTCATCTTCTACAAGGAGTGCACCGTCTTCTTCTACGCCGGAGATCGTTACAACGGCAGGCTGTGCCACATTGTATAAGTCTTCGCCCTGGTCAAATATGTATGCACCAAGGTATTCTTCCACAAAACGCCGGGGAACATAGGTTCTGTCTTCGATGATAACGGGTGCTGTGCCCAGTGCTTCCGGTGCACGGCGTGCGAAGGTGTATGCATCCACATCAATGTCCATGGTGATGTAATGTGCACCGCGGAAAAGTTCTACCCGTCTGGCTTCGCCGTCCCAGTTTACGGTGTAACCGAGACCTTCTGCAATCTGCCGAACCGGGAAGAGGCCTTCCTTTGCTATTACACCTTCTACCATGCCGCCGTTTATTGCCGCGGGCTCTTCGGCGATAGGCATTTCTTCGCCAACAGCATCGATCAGCATGATGTCCGGGTTATTGGAGGGGACTTCGATAATCATATCCTCGGCGGATGCCGGTGCGTTTTCCTCTGCGAAAACCATTGTGCCTGTCATCAGGGTTGTAACTGCCATAGAAAGTGCGATCCATTTTTTCGTGTTCATTTTTAATTTCTCCTTATTTACTCTTTTTATAAATTTTTGAAAGGGTTTGCTGCAGCCTTTTCATCTCGTTAGACGGCTGTCACGCAAAAAAGTTCCCATTTTTTAAAAAAATTTTTTCAGAAAGGAAAAATCCCGAAAAACCGGGCTTAATTTCCGGCGGCCATCGCGTGCTCTTCCTCCAGTTTGCGGTATGCCACCTTCCCCACCAACGTTTTCGGCAGGTCTTCCCGGATTTCAATCTCATAGGGCATGGCGTACTTTGCGATGTTCTTCCGGCAATGCTCCATGAGCTCCTCCCGGACTGCATCGGTTGCCGCCGTACCGGGCTTCAGCACCACAAAGGCTTTCACCTTCTGTATTTTATAGGGGTCCGGCACGCCAATCACACAGCTCATGTGTACAAGCGGGTGGGCATCAATAATATTTTCCATCTGCGAGGGGTATACATTGTAGCCGGAGGTGATAATCATCCGCTTCATTCTCTGCCGGTAGTACACAAAGCCGTCCGGGTCCATAAGACCAAGGTCCCCGGTATGCAGCCAGGTGTATCCGTCCTCGTGGGTACGGAGCGTATCCGCCGTTTCTTCCGGCTGATTTACGTATTCCATCATCAGCGTCGGTCCGCTCAATACGATTTCGCCTTCTGTCCCATAGGGAACCTCGTCGCAGGTGCCGGGCTTTACAATCTTATAATATGTATCCGGAAAGGGGATACCGATACTGCCCTCCCGGTAGGTGTCATAAGGCGTCAGACAGCTGGCGGTGACACACTCGGTCGTGCCGTAGCCCTCCCGAATCTGTACCTTTGCATTGTGCTCCCGGAGAAAAGTATCAAATTTCTTTTTCAGCTCAATGGAGAGCGAGTCGCCACCGGAGAAAACGCCCATGAGACAGGAAAGGTCCACGCCTTCCATATCCGGGTTTCGTAAAATCGCTTCATATAATGTAGGCACACCGGCAATGTAGTTGGGACGTTTTTTCTTCAAAAGCTGTGCATAGCTCTGGGCATTGAACTGGGGCACCAGTATGCACCGACAGCCTGCCACCAGCATGGTATGAATACACACACCCAGTCCGAAGCCGTGGAACATGGGCATAACCGCCAGCATGGACTGCCCGGGCTTACAGGTAACGCTCATCGCCGCCGTTTGTAGTGCCAGTGCATTAAAGTTCATATTGGAAAGAAGGATGCCCTTCGTCGTGCCTGTTGTTCCGCCGCTGTAAAGCACGGCGGCGGCATCGGCTGCCTTCCGTCGGCAAACATAGCTACCTACAAAATTTTGTCCCAAATCCAAAAAGCTCTTCCAGCGAATCACATCTGCTTCTGCGGGAATAGGCGGAATTTTCCGTCCCTTGGTAAGGGCGAAGCCGATTTTCATAACCGCACCCAGTGCATCCGCCACCGAGGTAATAATCAGGTGCTTCAGCGGTACTTCCTTCCGTACCGTTTCAAATTTACCGTAAAACTGGTCAAGGGTTACGGCCGCAACGCTTTCCGAATCCCGGAGGTAGAACGCAATTTCCCCTTCACTGGACAGAGGGTGAATCATATTGGAAATTGCACCGATGAGATTCAGTGCGTAAAAGCAGACCACCGTCTGGGGTATATTCGGCATACAGAGGGTTACCTTATCGCCGGGGCCGATGCCTAGGGCACGGAAGGACTTTGCCACGTGATGAATCCCTTCCAGCATCGTTTTATACTCTGTGGGTTTTCCCATAAAATCCATTGCCGTATAGGCAGGGTACCGATTGGCAGTTTCTTCGATTGCTTCATACATTGTCTGGTCCGGATAATCAAGCTTTCCGGGCACACTGCCGTAAAATTTTTCCCAGGGGCATTTTCTTTCACTCATGCTGTTATTTCCTTTCCATATTCTATCCGTCTTTTAGTGTACAGCCGCTTGCTTCTGTTCCATTTCCACGATTTCACGGGCAGGAATATCCAGAAGGTGGGGATGCTCCAGAAGATACTTGAAAAGCTTAACGGATTTTGCATAGTAGTAGCCGTCTGCAATTCGTTCGTCCAGCGTAATGCCCAGCGGCAGAACCTCTGCCACCCGGGTCGTTCCGTCTGGATTGGTAATTGTCTCCATATGCTTTTCACCCACCACGAGGAACAGGGAGTTTGTGCCCCAGTTCGTCAGGTGGTGATAACCGGCGTTCAGCTTAATGCTGCCAAGGTTTGAGATAAATACCGAAGAATGGTATGGGTCTGCATACCGAAGGAAGTCCGGCAGAAGATCATGGTACTCCAGAATGTTCAGCACCCAGACGATGAAGCGGAGTACAAACCGCGGCAGACCTGCCAGCTTGTTCATAATCTTGGTTGTATCGTCCACACTGCCTTCCTTCCGGCTCTTTGTCACCCGACTGCAAATGGTATCGTGCAGTGTATCGATGGTCGTGTCCCCGTCGCAGTTTACCAAAAGCAGGGCTTCATCGCCATCGTCTGAAAAGATACGCTTTGCCACAAAGGCTAAAAGCAGCTCATTTCGTTCATACAAACGGCGTCCCTGTATAAACCGGTTCAGCTTCGGACGCTGGTAAACGGTTTTCGCGATCGCCGCTGTAACGGCATGAAATATTGTGTATTTATATTCTATGCCTGCCGCATTCTTTTCTTCCAGAAATGCATTCAGGGCCGTAAGATCCACAGATTCGTTGACGAACGCCTCATTGTCGGCACGGTTCGGCAAAAGATAGGGTGTAAAAACATGCATAGCGTCAAGCCCACGGACACGCACGCCGTCCCTTCTGTCTCCACGCCGCTTCTTTTTCTTTTCCATTTTCTAGTCCTCCTCTGTCAGAAGTGTGGAAATTTCCGAAAATGTATGTAACATTTTCTCCACCTCCTGTAAGTTTATGTTCTTCTTTTCCCGGCAGACCTTTTCGATCCGCTTCTCGATAATTCGGGCGGCATCTCTCCCCGTCTCCGTCAGAACGACAGACACAAACCTTTCGTCATCCTCACAACGTTTCCGTTTTAAAAAGCCCATGTGTGCCAGTTTTTTGCACATGGCGGAAACATTGGTACGGGCAAGCCCTAACTTTTCGGCAATGATGCCCACTGTGGCCTCACTGTCCCTGTGTACGCTGAACAGAAGCTGTGCCTGGGATTGGGTGATGCCGTACCGACGCATAACGGGTCTGAGCACCTTAGTGAGGCAGTCATTTAAAATCAAAGCAAGACGCCAGACGCTGGTTACATATGCAGATGCTGTCATATAGCTCCTCCTTCATACTATATATACTTTATATATAATATCGCATTGCTGTAAAAAAGTCAAGTTTTCAAATGAATTTTTCAGCGGACCGCCCGGCGGATTGTGGCCCCGCCCACGAGATACGGCCCTCGGTACAATGCCGCCGTCTGTCCGGGGGTGACGGCACGCTGCGGCTCCCGGAAGGTGATGTACACCCCGTCCCCCTCCCGGCGGCAAATGCCGGGTACAGCTGGGGCGGCAGACCGGATTTTCACCGTAATTTCCCCTTCCACCGCATCGAAGGCATTGAGCCCGTCTGCAAAAAGCCCGGTAGAATAGAGGGCTGTCCCTTCGCCGACGGTGACGGTATTTTGTGCCGCATCAATGGCCGTTACGAACATCTTCTTCCCGAAAGCCCCCAGCCCCTTCCGCTGGCCTACCGTATAACGATGGATTCCGCCGTGAAGCCCGACCATATAGCCGTTTTCGTCCAGAATTTTCCCCTCCTGTCCCAGCGAGGGGTCTGCCTTCTCCAGATAGGCAATATAATCATTGTCGGGAATAAAGCAGATTTCCTGGCTGTCTGCCTTCTCGGCGGCGGCAAGGCCTGCCTCTTTGGCAATGGCACGCACCTCCGGCTTAGAATACGGTCCCAAGGGCAGGACCAGACGGGATAGCGCCGCCGGTGAAACCTGGCTTAAAAAATATGTCTGATCCTTTTTAGGGTCTGCACCCACGGAGAATAAATATTTTCCGTCCACCGTACCGACACCGGCGTAGTGCCCGGTGGCAATCCGTTCAATCCCTTCCCGGTCCGCAAAGCGAAGAAGGGCATCGAATTTAATATCGGTATTGCACCGGACGCAAGGATTCGGTGTCCTTCCCTGCCGGTACGCCTCCAGAAAGGGAGCCGTTACCTTTTCCGCAAACGCTTCCCTAAAATCCAGTACCGTGTGGGGAACAGAAAGGGCGGCAGCCGTCCGGGCGGCCTCCCGCGTGCCGGCATCACTGCCATAGAGCCAGAGCGTCAGCCCATGCACCTCATACCCTGCTTTCTGTAAAAGAAGTACTGCGGCCGTGCTGTCTACGCCGCCGCTCATGCCCACTACAACCGATTCCATTTCCGTCCCTCCGTTCGTTTTTTACAGTATACCAGAAAATTGCCGGTTTGGGAAGGGAATTTTCTGTTTTTTTCGGAAACAGGAATAGAACATCTGCCGCCGGGATAAAATCTGTGTAAGGAAAAGCTTGACTTGTACGGAAAAAAATGGTATACTATCTTAGTATTCTTGTTCGGAAAATAATTATGGAGGTATATTGTGTCGAAAAAACCAAAACTTAAAATCATTCCACTCGGCGGGCTCAATGAGATCGGAAAAAATTTGACCGTGATTGAGTACGGAGAAGAAATACTTGCCATCGACTGCGGTCTGGCCTTCCCGAGTGAAAGTATGCTGGGTATTGACCTTGTCATCCCGGATACGACTTATCTTGCCCGGAACCGGAATAAGGTTGTGGGGCTTGTTCTCACGCACGGGCACGAAGATCATATCGGTGCTGTGCCCTATGCACTGAAAAACTTTAATGCACCGATTTACGGAAGCCGTATGACGCTGGGGCTTTTGGAGCATAAGCTGAAGGAGCACGGTATGGTTTCCGAAGTGGAAATGCAAACTGTCAAGCCCGGCACAGTGAAAAAAATAGGACAGAACTTCAAGGTGGAGTTCATTAACGTCAACCACAGTATTGCCGGTGCACTTGCCCTTGCCATTCATACGCCGGCAGGTGTTCTGGTGCACACCGGGGACTTTAAGATTGACTGTACGCCCATAAGCGGTGAGATGATTAACCTCACCCGTCTGGGTGAACTGGGAAAAGCCGGCGTTCTGGCAATGTTTTCCGACAGTACCAATGTAGAGCGTGCCGGCTATACGATGAGTGAACGCACTGTAGGCGAACGGTTTGATGAGATTTTCAGTAAATCCTCCGACAAGCGTATTATTGTAGCCTCCTTCGCTTCCAATGTACACCGCATTCAGCAGATTATCAATTCGGCGGTGCGGAATAAGCGGAAGGTGGCGGTGTCGGGTCGGAGTATGCTCACCATATGCGAGGTGGCCATGGAGCTTGGATATCTCCACGTTCCTAAAGGCACAATTATTGATATTGAAGAAATCAACCGTTTCCGCCCCCAGCAGCTGGTGATTGTGACCACGGGCAGTCAGGGCGAGCCCATGAGTGCACTGACGCGAATGGCGTTCTCGGACCACCGGAGCGTGGAAATCGGACAGGGGGATTTGGTCATTCTGTCTGCAAACCCCATTCCCGGTAACGAAAAGGCTGTTTCCACCGTTATCAACGAGCTGTTTAAAAAAGGCGTAGAGGTGATTTACGAATCCCTTGCCGAGGTACACGTTTCGGGGCACGCCTGTCAGGAAGAATTGAAGCTTATACTGGGGCTGGTGAAGCCGAAGTATTTCATTCCCGTTCACGGCGAGCACCGGCACTTAGTACGCCATGCCCGTCTCGGTGAGATGATGGGCGTCCTTCCGGAGAATATATTTGTTATGGGTCTGGGTGAGGTACTGGAAATGAACCAGGATGGTGCGGCAGTGACCGGTTCTGTTACAGCCGGACAGATTCTGGTAGACGGCATCGGCGTGGGCGATGTAGGAAACATCGTTCTGCGGGACCGTAAGCATCTCGGCGAGGAAGGGCTGATCGTTGCGGTCGTTACCCTCTCTAACGAAAAAGAAATTCTGGCAGGACCGGATATTATTTCTCGTGGCTTTGTATATGTCCGGGAAAGTGAGGACCTTATGGAAGAAATGAAGGATATTGTTACAGATGCCGTTTTGGCCGGGCGAACAAGCGGTCACGGGGACTGGAACAGCATCAAAACCTCTATTCGGACGATGCTGGGTGACTTTATTTTTGATAAAACAAAGCGTAAGCCGGTGATTCTGCCGGTCATTACAGAAGTATAAGGAGGAAATTAAAATGCGGGCAGTTATGTACGGAGCAGGCAATATCGGCCGTGGGTTTATCGGGCTTTTACTTTCGCAGTCCGGATATCGGGTATCCTTTGTGGATGTGAACGATACGGTTATCGCGGCTATGAATACGGCACACCGATATCCTGTGGACATTCTTCTGGAGGAAGGCACCCGGGAGGACTGGGTGGAAAATATTGACTGTGTGGACGGTAAGGATCCGGAGGCAGTTGCCGCCGCCATTGCCAAGGCCGATGTTATGGCTACGGCTGTGGGCGTAAACATTCTGAAGTTCATCGCCGCCCCTATTGCAGGCGGCCTCAAAAAGCGTTGGGCGGACGGGAATTTCACGCCCTTCAACATTATCATCTGCGAAAACCTCATTGGGGCTGACCGTGTCCTCAGAGATTTAATTGCACAGAATCTGGACACAGAGGAAACGGAAAGACTGGACAGCCTTGTGGGCTTTGTGGAAGCCTCTATCGGTCGTATGGTGCCGGTGCAAACACCGGAAATGCAGAAGGGAAATCCCCTGCGTGTATGCGTGGAGGCTTATGACAGACTGCCGCTTGACAAGGCGGCGGTAAAGGGTGATTTTCCGCCCATCAAAAACGTAATCTGGTATGCACCCTTCGAGTTCTACATCCAGCGAAAGCTGTATATCCATAACATGGGACACGCCATGACGGCATACGTAGGTGACCTACTGGGCTGTGAATACATATGGCAGGCCATTGAAAATCCCACGGTAGAGCTTATGGTGCTCCGTGCCATGACCGCCTCTGCCATTGCACTTGCCAAACGGCACGGGGATGATGCGGCACCCCTTTTCGCCCATGTGCAGGATTTAATCCGTCGCTTTGCAAACCATGGTCTTGGCGACACCGTCAAGCGTGTAGGCGGCGACCTTCGCCGAAAGCTTTCCCCCAAAGACCGTCTTGTAGGCACACTGCATATGTGCCGAGAGCAGGGCGTGGATTCCCTGTATATTGAAGCGGCCATTGCGGCGGCACTAAATTTCCGCCACGATAATCTGGAAATGAGCCCGGCAGATATTCTTAGGGAAATCAGCGGCATAGAGGATACGAAGCGGATTCTGTCTATTTATGACCGTTTCCATGACGGTGAAAGTCTGGAGTCTGTTTTGCACTGGCTGAAGCAGGAGGCTGAAAGATGAACGACCGCTTACGGCACCTATTAACCCTTGTTATCGGTCTTCCGCTCTGTTTCGCCGTCGGGATATCGGTTGTACTTCTGCTGATCCGATTAGACGGCACGCTGCGGACGCTGGCAATTCTCTTCCTGTTCGCAGTGGCTATTACCACGCTGATTTTCGTAGGCGTGCGAAATTCCAGAAACAATAAGCTGGTGGGAAGACTGCTTGATATATTATATAAGGAAGTCCATCCGGACAGGTTCATCGAGGAATCCCTGGCGGCACTGAAGAAAACCCGTAACCGTGCCCTGAAAAACACACTTTCGCTAAATCTGGCTGTGGGATATGCCGCCGCCGGGAAATTCGACGAGGCGATTGATGTGATGAAAAGTATCCCCATCGGCTCTGCCGACAAGGTTTCCAAAGCCATGTTTTATTGTAACGCCGCTGCCTTTTATGCAGAGAAGGGGGCGACTGCAGAAGCCAATGAGGCATATAATATGGGGCGTCCCTATTTTGAAAAGGCAGAGGCAAAGCTCCCCATGGGGTATCTCCGGTTTACCCGTGGACTTCTGCATTATGCGGAAGGGCAGTTTGCGGAAGCACTGGAAGCCTTGGAAAAAGCAAGGGGTATAGGCTTTGAGGATCGGCATACCATGACAAATCTACAGCTTTTTGAAGCTCGGTCGCTGGTGCGTCTGGAGAAGACGCGGGAAGCGAAAGCACTGTACGCCAAAATTATCCAGAAGAAAACCTATCCCTTCCTTTTGTCCTGTGCCAAGACGGAATTAGAACAACTGAAAAACGAGGAAATATAAATCAGAGGTTTTTCCCTAAAAAGCAAAGGGCGTGTCGCAATAAGTGACTTTTCACGAAATGGAGACAATGCCCTTTTTCCGTTGCATAAAAAGCAGGATTTTATGCATAATGCTTGACGCAGACAGAAAAATCCTGTATAATTACTGTATAGTTATGAAGGAAAGGGGGTTGCCTCTATGAAAATCGGAATCATCGCAAACGCCGCCAAGGATGCGGACTTATCCGTTACCGGAGAGATTGTCCGCCGTGTTGCTATGACGGAAGCGGTTACGGTCTCTGCGGAAATACACGCCCATTTCCCCTATATCCCTTTTGCGGAGGGGGAAGGTCTGTATCGGGGGCAGGACCTGCTTTTAGTGCTCGGCGGTGACGGGACGCTTCTGCACGCCGCCCACCATGCCGCACCCTTTGGCACCCCTGTACTCGGTATCAATCTGGGACACGTGGGCTTTCTCAGCGGTGCAGAAAAGGAGGACTTTTTCCACGGGGATATTCCCACCGTTTTGCGGCAGGTGCGAATTGAAGAACGGATGATGCTGGAAACACGGGTGCTGCGGAAGGACTGTGACCCCATTGCCTTTTACGGCCTCAACGACGCGGTTGTGCGTGGCCAGGCAAACCAATCCCTTCTGCGGATGGCCGTTGCGGCAGACGATGCACCCTTAGGAGAATATATAGCGGACGGCATTGTGTTTGCCACACCGACGGGTTCGACCGCCTATTCCTTCGCGGCTGGCGGCTCCGTTGTGTACCCGGGCATGGAAGCCCTTTTGGTTACGCCCATTTGCCCCCATATGCTGCACGCAAGGCCGGTGGTTTTGCCCGGCGAGAGTATGCTGACGGCACGCTTTTTGCCTGACAGTGCACGGGCGTATCTGACAGTGGACGGTGAGGACCGTCTCCAGCTACAGACAGAGGACAGTGTGGAAATTCGCCGTGCCCCCTACACGGCAAAAATTGCCACACTGCAGAAAAAAGCGGTTTTAGAAATCTTGAAAGAGAAATTGAAGGGATAAAGCTATGAAACAGAGACGGCAAAATGCCATTTTACAGATTATTGAGGAAACCTGTATCCGCACACAGGAGGAGCTCTCCGATGCCTTGCAAAGGCGTGGCTTTGATGTGACGCAGGCAACGGTCAGCCGGGACATCAAGGAGCTTCGCCTTCTGAAAAAGCCGACTGCCGGCGGCAGTCGGTACACCGCCCCTCTAAAAGAGGGCTTTCGGGAGAGCGTGGGGCGGGCAAACTCCATTTTCCACAGTGCGGTGAAGACAGTGGAGAGTGCTATGCACACCATTGTTATTCACACCCTGCCGGGCATGGCAGATGCCGCCGCCATTACGCTGGAATCCATGGAATGGCCGGAAATTCTGGGTACGATTGCCGGGGACGACACTGTGCTC
>SVJY01000026.1 GCA_015068765.1 Oscillospiraceae bacterium | reverse complement strand
GCATTGTCGATAAAGTTATAGTCGGCGGATACGATGAAGAAGGTAATCCAGACCCCAAGATGCTAACCTTCATTTACAAGACTGGATTTACCAATGAAATTAACAGTGAAAATCATAAACCGGAACGCAAAAATGGAAGGGCGAAAGAGTTTATGAATTTGCCTTCTTTTGCAAATGAAACACGTGAAAAATTGGCGAAATTATTGCCATCTTTCCAGTTGTCCGACACACGTCGAAGCAGTTGTACTGCTTCAACGTGGCAACTAAGTTTGCCAGGCGGCAAGTGAAGTTGCCTTGCGGCAGTGAAGTTTACTTCGTAAGTGAAGTTGCACCTTGCGGTGCAGTGGCAAACTTAACTTCACTTTGTACGTTGGTACAAAACTTCACTGTGAACGTAGTGAACTACTTCACTTTTGCGCTCGCAAAAACTTCACCAAGAAGGGAGAAAAACATGAAGGATTCGGAACTAAGAACAAGAGCAAAAACATTTGCACTCAAAATTATATCTGTCTGTGATACTATTGACACACGAAAAGGCAGAGGTGTTCTCGTAAATCAAATTACTCGCAGCTCTACATCAATTGGAGCTAACATTCACGAAGCGAATTATGCATCAAGTAAAGCCGATTTTATTAACAAATTTCATATTGCACTTAAAGAATGTTTGGAAACTGAATATTGGCTTGATATGCTCGGTGGTTCAAATTGTATAACTGAAGAAACTTCCAAAGAACTGTTGCAGGAGTGTGGTGTTATCAGGCGAATGCTTGTAAAATCAATTAACACCGCCAAGACAAATAGCAAGAAACAATCAGAAGAAAACTGATAGCTTCTGTGACCACGGCAAAGAATAAACAATTCAGAGTTCTGACCTCTTGCGGATATTTGAAATATGTCGATAAATTCGCCCAGTTATCACGCCACGATATTACTATCTTGGGATAGTCTCCTCTGTGTTTAATTCTTTACTTTTCTAAACTTTTAGCATCTAACAGAAAATCATAAATGTTCATTGTTAAGATGCCGTTTTCATCATAGTAAGCGGGAACAATATCCTTCGTTATTACAATCTTTTTAAATGAATCATTAATTTTCTTAAATGGTCTGATTTCCTGCGATCTCTTTTCTTCATCCGGCATCGCAAATGCTGATTGAATGTAGTATTTCATTGAACCGAGATTGCATATAAAATCAACCTCCAACTGTTTTCTTACAGACTTGCCCTCTTCATCCTTTTCACTTATCGTAACTACGCCAACATCTACCTTGTACCCACGCATTCTGAGTTCATTGTAGATAACATTCTCCATAGCGTGTGTCTGCTCGAACTGTCTGAAATTTATACGAGCATTACGTAGTCCCATATCAGAAAAATAAAATTTCTTAGGCGTTTCTATATATGCTTTACCTTTGATGTCGTATCTTTGCGCTGATTCAAGCAAGAATGAATCTTCTAAATAATCAAGATATTTTTTTATGGTTGCGGATGTTATTTTTGAATGTTTCATTGACTTGAATGTTTTACGCAATTTTTCAGGGTTAGTCAAAGAACCTATTGCAGAAGATACTATGTTGAGCAAATCTTCCAGTTCGCCAATGTTTCTTACCTTATTTCTCTTTTGAATATCTCTTACATATATTTCACTGAAAAGCTTTTCAAGCGCAGATGCCTTATTCTCCTGACCATCTCTTAATACAACTAAAGGAATACCACCATAAAGCATGTATTCTGACAGTCCCTCATACTTATCGCCATTATAAGCAGTCATAAACTCCGCAAAGCTCAATGGGTACATGTGAATTTCATCACCACGCCCTGCAAACTCTGTTATAATGTCCTTTGACAAAAATTTCGCATTACTACCGGTTACATACACATCCATATTTTTCTTACGAAGATAACCGTTTAGAACAGTTTCAAAGCAATCAAGCATCTGTACTTCATCCAAAAGAAGATAATACATTTCATTATCTGTCATTTTAGAACGTACAAATGCCATAAATTTTTCCGGATTGACCTTTCTGTTCTCTTTTTCAATTTCTATAATACTTTCACCAATTAAGTCCAAATCATCACCGGAATCAAATGCAAAGCGGATAATATGACTTTCATCCACGCCATTTTCCAAAAGGTGATTATAAAAAATATCATTCAAAAGATATGATTTTCCACATCTTCTGATACCGGTTATAACCTTGATTAATCCATTATGCTTTAAACTAATCAGCTTATTCAAATATAAATCTCTTTTAATTTCCATATCATTTACCACTCTAAAATAGATTTTTGCATCTAAATGCAGTTTTCTATATTAATGTTACCATAAAAGCATCAAAAAGTCAATGCTCTAAAATAGATTTTTGCATTTTTAACACTTTTATATTATATATTCATATGAGAAGAGTGTTTTTATTCATAAAACATATCAACAAAAACAATAGGCACTTTCCGAAATTCCGGAAAGTGCCTATTTTATGATGTCATTTACAATTGAAGTGATACTATCCGGCTACTTATCGCTCATTTTCTTGAGCGAACGAATCAGCAGATTCAATTTTTCAGGGTTTTGTGTATCGGTATCAAAAAAATTACCGGGAGAGATGTCCAGATATTCACAAATAAAGAAAAACGAGGACATGGAAGGCAGTGCCTTGCCACTTTCGATATTACTGATATATCCTGAATTTTGACCAATGGAAAGGCTCATTTCTCTGGCGGATACGCCTTTCTTGGTTCTCAGCTGTGCTAATCGTATCGGAAATGTATCCTCATACATCTCAATCACCTCAAATATTATATCCTATAATGCATGCAGAAAAATCCATTTAGGGACTTTTCTGCATGCATTATTTTAAGTCGAAGAACCAGATTATACGATTCTTTTCTCCCTATTCTTTTTTTCGGTCTGGACTTTTTTACATCTCCTGCCGGACATTTTTTAACATTCCAAGCCTTCATACACGGTGTCGGCGAGGAGATTCTCCCCTTGCGATGCGGCGACTGCCAGCTGGTCGCATCGATTATTTTTTTCGTTTTCGGCGTGCCCTTTCACCCACACGCAGGTAACGGCATGCACATCCAAAAGGCGAAGAAGCTGCTCCCAAAGGTCGGGATTTAGTGCCTTGCCGCCCTTTCGTTTCCACCCGTTTTTCTGCCAGGCGACAGCCCAGCCCAAAGTGATAGCGTCCACCACATATTTAGAATCGCTGTACAAAGTAACCGTGCAGGGCTCCTTTAGTGCTTCCAGTCCCCGGATCACCGCCAGAAGCTCCATGCGGTTATTGGTAGTTTTCCGGTAACCGGCGGAGAGCTCCTTTTCCCGGCCGCCGTAGGATAGGATAGCACCGTAGCCGCCGGGACCGGGGTTGCCGCTGCAAGCCCCGTCCGTATAAAGAATAACCTGTTTCATAGTCTTCCTTCCGTTTTACGGCATCAGCCAGCCGAACTCACAGGGAGAGCATTCATTTTTGCCTAAGGTGCGAACGGGGTCGTCCTCCCGTGTCCACAGGGGCGGTGTGGTCTCCCGAATCCCTTCGCCCACCCGGAGCTTCATGGGCCTGTTCTTCGTCCAGCCGATTTTTTCCCTGTCTAAGGTAATCACATAGTGGAAGCCCTCGCCCGGCAGATTTTCCACCTGCCAGATCGATTTATAGTCTTGGAGACGGTTGTCCAGTGCCATGGAGTGGTACATTTCGTTCAGCCAGCCGTTTTCCACGGTGCCGTCCGGATCGATCAGCACCGCCGGGTCGTTATGCATCAGGGTGAATTCCGGCGTCACGAGAAGGCGTTTCTTTTCCGTGCCTTCAAATTCCATATAGAGATTTTTCTCGTCATAGGAAACCCGGAAGCGGCTTGTGCCGTCCAGAAGGTCAATCCACCGGGCGTTTTCGATATTTCCCTTGCCCATGGTGTAGTGGGGAATCCCTTCCTCCTCGCCCAGATAATAGGCAAGCGGTGCAAGCCCCTTTTCGATACGCGATTGCACACGGGGGAATTCGGTTTTCAAAAGGGCCTCCAGCCTTTCAATGCTGTGGGCAATTTTTTCCGGGAAGAACTTGTAGTTTTCCGCCTCGGAATGGTAGCCGAGACGCATATCCTTTTTGTTAACCTCTATCATTTCCCGGCGAAGCACGATTTCCCTTTCCACCAGGGAACGCATTTCTTCCAGGGTTTCTTTGGCATCCACTTCCCCAAAGCCCATCTTTTCCCGAAGCATATAGAACCGGGAAATATTATGTCCGCTTTCAAAGAGAATATCCAGTGCCCGGGCAACACTTCTTTGTTCTTCGGTAATGTAGCCGCCCTCCTCCGGGATGGCATCTAAAATTTCCATACCCTTTTTCCAGAGGCTTGTCATGCGGCCGGAGAGGATTTCAATTTCCTCGGCATTGTGGCCGCCCTGCATACATTCGTCAAACCGGTCACCGTCGGGCTTATCGGTGGAGTACCAGCTTCTGGGCATGGAGAAGTTTTTCGGCTCCAGCTGGAGCTCCCAGGTCACACCGTCGTGCATCGGACCGTAGTAGCTGTACATAATATTCAGCGGCGTTTCTTTATAGCCCTCCGTAAAGCGTTTCCAGGCCTTTGCCACCTCGCCTGCACGGCTTCTGCCCCAGTAGATGGCGGCAAGGTCACGAAGGAATGCGTCTTCATCGGAAAAATCATGACAGAAGGAGAGAAGGCCGGCGGCTTTGGACATGAAGGACGGGTAGTTTCCGAAATACCAGCACTCCATAACGCCCGAAACGCCCAGCTCGTGCATGCCCTTCCACTTTTCAAAAATCAGACCGGGCACCGGGACGTAAGGCACGGTTGCCACCTCGTGGGAACAGCACACCTGTGTTTTGGCATACATAATTTTGCCGTGTTTTTTAGCGGCCAGTGCCGTATTGCGGAAAAGGTCGGAGGGACCGGCGTAGGAAAGCCAGTAGTCGGGACCGATGCGACGCTTTCCAAGCTGCTCTAAAACACCCATATCGTCAAAGTTCTGCATAAGGCAAACGTCATCGGGTGCCGTTTTTACATATTCGTCAATATCCGCCTGCTTCCAGGCACGGTGCCCGTAGGTCCAGCTGATAAAGGGAATACCGCTGCCGCTTCGACGGATGCCTTCCCGGAGGCTGTCTACAGCCTGGGAAAGGATTTCGCCCTTTCTCTTGCCCTTACAGTGGGGGCAGTCATTGGAGCCTGCATCAGCCATGCCGCTGGAGCAGTTTGTACTGCGTTCGCCGTTCGTAATGGAAATATAGCCGCCAAGACCGGGCAGGAGCCTGCACATGGTCTCGGTAGAATCAATACAGTAGTTTCTGCCGAACTCTGTGTTTGTGCAGAAGCAGTGCTTGTTGTCCCAGGTGGTAGCACCCCAGACCTGGGGGTACTTATTCAGCATATCCCATTCAGGAAACGCCATGGGCTCGATGGCAAACACAAAGACCTTCACGCCGTACCGGGCACAGTTTTTAATAACCCGACGCAGTTTTTCCAGACGTTTTTCATAGCCCTCGCCGTATTCTGGAATCATGCCCGGCGGCAGGATGGCTTTAAAGCTCGTGTAAATCCAAAGACCGTTCGTACCGTCATGGGCAAGGCGGTTTAAGTATTCATCCGGATAGTATTCGATATCGTCCGACAGCTCGTCCCCGAATTTCGGCGGACGGTTGGTGGGGCTAAAGAAGCCACGGGTAATTCTGTCCTTAATATGGGGCCAGCGCTCGGTTTTACCGGGGGTAAGGTAGGCGGCCTCCCGGCTGGTGAGTAAATCCTCTATGTAGATAAGCCCGCGGCGGATGCCCTCCGTGTCGGCGGCCGTCAGGGTAATGCCGTCAGCGGCAATTTCCACCGCAAAAGCTTCAAAGCAGCGTGTTTCCCCGGACATAAGCCGGACAGGGAACCGGTCGCCCTTTATCTTATACAGCTCTAAAAACAGGGTAAAGTCTGCATAGGCTGTTTCTAAAACGCCCTCCGGATCGGGAAAACTGCCGGCAAGGAACATCCCGCGGGCATCCACCTCGCCTGCCTCTATACTGCTTTTCCCGTAAGACGGCGGACAGTAGGTGTGCACCGGCTCCTTTAAAAGCTCTACAAACGCTCTCTCCGGCTGACGGTTAAAAAACTCGTCAAATTTTTCTGTGCGAAACATAAGGGGTTCTCCTCTCTTTATTTCGGCGAACGCAGTCGCCGTTTTCCGAAGACGGAATAAAAACCGCCCTCCGATACCAAACTCCGAAGGACGGCGGCATAGTATTACCGTTTTAAAACGGCATCCAAAAAAAGCCCCAGCACAATCCCCTCGGAAAATAAGGTCACAGCTGTTTTACAAATCTGGCGTGAAAGCAGGAAATCCGCATAGGAAACCTGCGGCCGCAGATAAAGCCATGCGGCAAAAACCAGAAGAATAAGTGCAGGCAAAAGCCCACACAGCATAATACGTCGCGGAAGACCCGTGACGTTGTCTATGGCAAAAAATAATCGTTTCAGCATTTGTAACACCCCTTCTGTCTCCATTGTACAGGCAGAAAGGGAAAAAAGCAAGGCAAAAAAACTGGCAGTGCTTCCGCGAAAAGGCAGAATCAGTCGGCACGAACCAGTGCCTGCCGCCCGGCAATCCGGGCACACCACACAGGACGCATTTCGTCGGTGGCGTTGTCCGCAATATAGCTGAGATACAGGTCCGTAATCCGAATCTGGGAATCCTCCATTGCAAACCGAGCATACATCCCGTCAATCGCTTCCAGCATCGGCACGTTTTCCGAAGGCGTACCGGTGCCGGAGAACCGGCGGAGAAAATGACGGTACTCCACAATCCGCCCGTTTTTCACCCGGATAATGGCGGCGTGGTCTATGCCCTCTGCGGCCATGGTAATGGGCGTACCCTCATAGTAATAATCCAAAGTAAAGGTATATTCCCCTTGCTCGTTTTCCACAAGGTCGGAGGAAACCAGCGCATCGAAGGGCTGGTCGGTCACCAGCGAGCTCCAGACCCGGTCGGCAAACCGCACCGCACCGTTTAAGGCGTCGTAGAGAGAGGCGGTGCCGCCCTCGGCAGGGAGAATGTTTACCCCCATTTCCTCATCTACGGCATAGTATTCCACCAGCCCGTCGGGGTGGATGCTGATCGAGCCGTAATTCTCCACAAAATGGAGCGTCCCGTCGGTGCCGGTATACCGGTTTACCCCACGCTCCCGATAGTCAAAGGCGGAGAGGAGGGCATCCATGTCCGCTTCGCTGGTAATGGGATTTGCGCCGGTAATGGCAACGCTTTCGGTACTGCGGGGGGAAATGAGCAGAAGGGGGTCCATCACCACTTTTTGCTCCACACCGCCGCCGATACCCACCATGCTGTCGTGCAGATTCAGCTCAAAGGCGTAAGAATATCCCAGGTTTTCGTCCATGGCGGAAATCCGGTCGTAAAGCGCTGCCTTGTGGGGATAGTTAATGTAAAACTTGGAAACAGAACCGTCCTCGGAGCTCCGAATATACAAAAGCACATCCTGCCCGGAAGCATCCACCGGGGCAAGAATGAATTCCCGGAGGGTTGCCACCCGGTCCTCGAGCCAGGTGTGCTCTGTGCCGATGACCTGGGCAAACAGCCGGGGCGAGAAGGCGGTGCTGTAGGAAATATAAATGGAACGGGTGTCCAGAAGCTCATCGTTTCGGAGCACATCGTACCATTCCTCTTCCCCTACAATCGTGGACATCACAAGGGCGTTTTCATCTGCCAGTACCGTTTTAAAGAAGGTGTTGACCGATTCGTAATAGGGGGCGTAGGAGGCATCGCTGTTATAGTATACCGCCCGGCTTCCCCCGTTGGTAATCACCAATAAACGGGGCTTGGCAAGACTCTCCATGGGGCTGAGGTAGGGCTGCTCCTGTTTGAAAAAATGCGAAAAAAAAGCGCGATTTGGCAGGGTCACGAAAAAATCGTACCCATGCGGCCAAACGCCGCTGCCAAACCACACGTTTGCGGCAAGGATAATCGAACTGCATATTAAAACCAATAAAAGGGCTGTTTTAAGCTTTTCTTTTCTCATACCCATCCCGAATAATCTGTATTACCAACCGCCGAAGATCGAGCGGAAGTTTGCGGCAAAGCCACGGATGCTATCCAAAAGACCCTGGTCCAAAAGCGTAATATCCAGACGGACGTGCTGATAATTTCCCTCGCCGTACTCTGCACGCAGAAGGAGAGAATTGGTTTCCTTGGAAAGGTCAATTTCCTGCAAATAGATACCGCCGGCATTGACAGCCTTGGTAAGGGCGTTGCCGGAAGCATCCTTCTTCAGCCGGAACACGCCAGAAGATGCATCGTAGGAATAGAGAGAAACCTCTACGCCGCTGACGCAGACCGCAGAAAGGGTATAATTCTGTTTTGTGGTTGAGGAGACGGAGGTTTCGGGCTTTTTCACAATCATAAGCCCGCTGGCTGTGCCGCCGTCATAGGCACCGACTGTTTCCGGTGCTGCCTCTGCACCGAGGGCACTTGTCATCAGGAGTGCCGCACACAGTATGCCGATAAAAGCCTTCATTTTCATAATGCTATTCCTTCCAAACGGTGCCGAAGCACCCATACTTTTTCTATTGTGCCTTTATTATACACCAAGAATGTTACAGAAGTGTTACGGGGCAATATCTTTTGCTTAACATTATGGGAATGTAAAAAAGGCGCAGATCGCAAAAAAGAATAGGGGAAAGGATATTTGGTTAGTTATGTGCTTTTCTGAAGAGAAACAGGTAGGAAAATCCATTTGGATTTTCCCTCGGAAAAATATTCTTTTTTGCTATGAACGATATAAGCCGCTCGGCGTACCTATGTACGCCGTCGGGTGCCAAAGGCAGGGTTTCTCCTGCCTTTGCTTATTTCGTTCATTCTGCATCCTTTTTTCCTATCCCCACGGTTGGGGATGTAAAAATAATCCAGACCGCCCCACACATAAGCCTTCCTACTCGCCCTGCTGTTGGAGTGTGGTGCGACACCCCCCTTGATTTACCCCTCTGGATTCTGCAAAATGGAACGGATTTTCTCATCATAAAAAGCAGAAAGCTCGGCGGCATATTCCTCCCGGTCGCCGTGTGCCACGATGCGGCATACCGGGCGTTCTCCGTCCGGCAAAATCAGCACAAAGCCGTGGGCATCCGTGATTTTCACCCCGTCGGTTTTGTCCGCATGGGGGAGGCTTTCCGAAAGGGTACGGATAATCCGCCCCTTGTCACCGTGGGAGCAGGGTACCTCCTGCCGCCTTGTGTAGAAGGGGGGAATCCGGTCGACGAGGGCAGAGAGGGTGACGGATTCCTTGTGAAGAAAGTCCAGAATCCGGATAATCGCACCTACGCCGTCAAAATGAAGGATAAATTGCATTTCCAAATCCGGGTCGCCGCCGGAAAGCCCCTGCATGCGTATGGCAGGGGAATCCTTCGTGCGAATTACGCACGCCCCGTACCCCTCCGCCATTTTTTCCAGTACCGGCGGTGCGGAGGCGGCGGCAAAAATCCGGGCATTTTCATGTTTTTCCATAACGAGGAGTGCCACGAGGGCACTGTATACATCGGCGGATAAAAGCCTGCCACGCTCGTCCACAAGCTGTATTGTTTCGCAGAAAGGGTCGAGCATAGCACCGAAGGCACAGCCGTTTGCCGGTACGCTTTCGGCAAACCGGCGGCGTATTTCCGGCTTTGTGGTGTCCCCTTCCTCTAAAAGCAGGGTACAGCCCAGCTCCGCCGCCGCAGAGGAAAGAAGCTGTCGCCCCCAGGAGGAGCCGGCGGCGACCGCAATCCGCATCCCCGGTATCTTTTTCGTGCCGCGGAGAATTTGCCGCAGGTAATAGAGCTTGTATTCGTATAAATCGGTGACAGCCGGTAAGGCAGCGGCCGCCTGCCGCTTAAAATCCTCTTGCAGAAAGCGGCTTTCCAGCTTCCGCACCCCTTCTGCCCCCAGATTGGCACCCCCGGCAGTGAGCACATCTAAAAAGCCGGTGCTGTCCCGGACGGCGGCATGGACGGCGGCAGAAAGGCCGTACACCTTCACCCCGGACCGGGTAATGGGCAGAGGCTGGCTTCCGAAGTCAACGATTTCCTGTCCCTGGACATCAGACCGCTCATCACCGCATATTTCAGCATCAGGCTTGCCGGGTCACCGTCTGCGGCAATGCCGATACGCCCCGGAAACACGGAGCCCACCGCCTGTCCCAGCTTCTCCGCATGGTGCGGCGTAAGCTCGGTGTCGGTAGGACCACGCATTCCCCGTTCGCAAAAGAGCTCGTCGCTGACACCGTTGCCCCAAACAAGGCTTTCCGACAGGATTTCGCCTTGCCCCACCATCTTGCAGGGCCAGACCCGAACGCCCGGCTTTATCACCGCATCCGCCCCGATGCGGCTTTCCTCCCCCACAACCGATTGCTCAAAAAGGGATGCCCCTTCGCCCACATGGGAGCGACTGCACAAAATACTGCCCCGTATCTGGGCGTTTTTCTCCACCGTCACATAGTCCATCAGCACGCTTCGCTTGACGGACGCACCGGGGGCAATCACACAGCCCTCGCCCAAAACGGTGTAGCCGTCCACATGGGCACCGCTTTGAATCCGGGTATTTTTGCCGATGAGCACCGGCGGCTCAACGGTGGCACCCGCTTCAATCACCGCCCCCTCCTCGGCATACACTCCGTCCCGAAGGCGGCAGGCGTTTAGGTTCACATCGGTTTTCCCGGCAAAGATATCATAATGGCAGTGGCGGTACGCATCCAGGTCGCCGATATCGCACCAGTAGCCGTCGGCAACATAGCCGTAGAGGGGACGCCCCTCGGAAAGAAGCCGGGGGAAAATGTCCCCGGAAAAGTCACAGGGCAATTTTTCCGCAAGCCGGAGCACAGAGGGATTTAAAAGATAAATGCCCGTGTTTACCATGTCGGAAAACACTTGGCTCCAGGTGGGCTTTTCCAGAAACCGGACAATTCGCCCGTCCCCGTCCGTTACCACAACGCCATAGGACAGGGGGATATCCATACGCTTTAGGAGAAGGCTTGCCTCCGCACCCTTTGCCTTGTGGTAGGCGATGAAGGCGGAAAGGTCCATGTCGGTGAGTGCATCGCCGCTGATGACGAGAAAATCCCCGTCCAGAAAATCCCCGGTATTTTTCACACTGCCTGCCGTGCCCAGCGGCGTTTCCTCCAGGAAATAGGTGAGCCGGACGCCAAAGGCAGACCCGTCCCCGAAATAGGAGCGAATCTCGTTCGGCAGATACATCAGCGTCACACCGATGTCGGTAATCCCGTGCTTTTTCAGAAGAAGGATGCTGTGTTCCATGACGGGGCGGTTTACAATCCGTGCCATGGGCTTTGGAAAAGTGCAGGTGAGGGGGCGAAGCCGTGTGCCGTGACCGCCTGCCATGATGATTGCTTTCATACGTACATCTCCTTAAAAAATATTGTATAGGGAAAGCTTTTCACGCTTTGGGATATGGGAAACCAGACTGCGAAGCGTCTCCAGCTCCGCACAAAGCTCCGGGACCTCCCGGGTCTTGGTGTACCCGGAGGCGGCGGAGGCGGTGAGAATAATTTCGTCCAGTAAGGAGTGGTCGGTAAAGAGGGCGAGCCGCGGCGAGGTTTTCTCCCAGGTGGAAAGCACGTCCGAAAGAGCAAGGTCGGTCTCAGCCCAGTCCTCCGTTTCCACGGCGTGATACATACGGTCGATTTTGGCGAGCATATTGTCGCTGATATCCGTCAGATAGCCGCTGTAGAAAAAGAGACCGCAAATTACGGCAAGCAAAAGGGCAAGTGTAAAATAAAAGGTACGCATTATTTTTCCCCCTCTTCTTTTTTCTGGACGGTGATGCCGTCCTTTTTTGTATAGGTGGCGAGGAAAACGTCCCCCGGGGCGGTGCCCTCCAAAAGCGATTGGAGCTGTTTTTCGGAAAGACCGCATTTTTGCAGATTTTTCTCGATAATACGCCCATCGCTTATCAAGGTATACGGCAGAGAATCGCCGTCCGCCTTGGGGAAGGCACTGAGGTTGCCGTCTGTCTCCAAAATGGCAATTTCCACCTCGTCCACACTTTTGATATCCTTTTTCCGCAGCTCGTCCTCAATATCGTCGATATTCACACGAAGCCGCCGCATCTCCGCCTCGTCAAGCTTACCGTTTCGGATTAAAATGGCAGGCCGCCCCAGAAGGAAGGAACGGGCACGCTTACTTTTGAGGCTGAGAAAGGAGAGCACCACCTCCAGTACCACCAAACCGCAAATGGGAATCAGCCCGGCAAGCAGGGGAATCCCCGTTTCCTGCATGGGCACGGCGGCAAGGTCGGAAAGCATCAGGGTTACAACCAGCTCAAAGGGCTGCATTTCTCCGATCTGCCGCTTTCCCATAATCCGCATGGCGAGAATGACGGCAAAGTAGAGAATAATTGTTCGGGCGAAGGAAATAATCATACAGAACCTCTTTTTCCCTTTTTTCATCAAGACGCTTGCTTTCCGTCCCCTTTTTGTGTATACTTAAAGGAAGAAGAAAACAGGCGAAACGGGATTTTCTCTTAGTATGTACGAAAACCCGTTAAATATACGAAATTTGTGCGGAAGGAGCGGGGAAACGGTGTCAACACTTACGATGGGCGTAGAAGGTCTGCCCGGAATCGGGCCGAAAAAAAAAGAACAGCTTGCGGCACTGGGGATATATACGGTGCGGGATGCCCTTTTCCATGCCCCGCTCCGGTATGAGGATAGACGGGGACGGAAAAATATTGCCGACCTTATCGACGGCGAAAAAGCCGGGGTCGTGGCGGTGGCGGTGGGGAAAATGAGCGTTCGCCGTACCGGCGGCAGGGCACTGTATACCCAAAGCTTTCGGGACGGGAGCGGCACGCTCCGGGTCACCTGGCAGAATACGCCGTATCTTACCCGTACCTTTATCCACGGTGCGTCCTATGCTCTCTACGGACGGGCCTTTGTCAGCGGCAGTCAGCGGCAGATGTTTTCGCCCCTTCACCAGCCGGCAGGAAAGACCGGGGGGCAAATCGGGGCGATTGTACCCATTTACCCGGCAAACAGCCACGTTTCCCAGGCCTTACTCTCCGCCGTGATATCCGGCAGTCTTGCCATGCTCCGGGAAGAGGTGCCGGATATTTTACCTGCCGTGGTGCGAAACGGGGCAGAGATTATGGAGCTGGGACGGGCACTTTTTGCCCTCCATCGCCCCATGTGCATGGAAGAAGCCGCCGCCGCACAGGACAGGCTGAAGTTTGAAGAATTATTTCTCCTTTTCCTGGGGATGCGTCTTCAGCGGAAGAGTCTGGAGGAAAAAAAGGGACATCGGCTTTCCGCTTCTATGGAGCCCTTTTATGAAAAATTACCCTTCCGGCTTACGGAAGGGCAAAGGCAGGCAGTGGAGGATATCTGCCGGGACATGGCATCGGGAAAACCTATGAACCGGCTGGTGGAAGGCGATGTGGGCAGCGGCAAAACCGCCGTGGCGGCGGCGGCACTGTACATTGCCGCCACCTGCAATAAACAGGGAATTTTGATGGCACCGACGGAAATTTTGGCACGCCAGCACGCGGCGTCCCTCCGTACGCTTTTGCCGGATATGGAAATCTGTCTCCTGACAGGACGGCTTCGGGCGGCAGAGCGTCGGGCGGCAGAGGAGAAGATTGCCGACGGCCGTGCCCGGATTATTGTGGGCACCCAGGCGGTACTCAGTGAAAAGCTTCCCCTTTCCCGGGTCGCCGTTGCCGTTGTGGACGAACAGCATCGGTTTGGCGTGCGGCAGAGGGGCTTTTTATCCGGGCTTTCGCAAAGCCCCCATGTGCTTGTGATGAGTGCCACCCCCATCCCCCGCACCCTTTCTCTCACCTACTACGGCGATTTGGATATTTCCCGGCTCCCGTCCCGTCCTGCCGGGCGGCAGACGGTGGACACCTTCGCCGTGCCCCCCTCCTATCGGGAACGGATGTACGGCTTTATTCAAAAGGAGCTGGAAAAGGGAAATCGGGCGTATATCATCTGCCCAAGAGCTACGGAAGGCGAGGAAGAGGGGCTTTGGGATGTAGAAGGGTATGCCGCCGCCCTCACGGCGTATTTCCCCAAGGAACAAATTTTGTGCCTCAGCGGCAAAATGAAAAATAAGGACGAAATCATGGAAGCGTTCGCCACAGGCAGTCCGAAAATTCTCGTTTCCACCACCGTGGTGGAGGTGGGCGTGGACGTGCCGGATGCCACGGTGATTGTGGTAGAAAATGCGGAACGCTTCGGGCTTTCCCAGCTGCACCAGCTTCGGGGCAGAGTGGGCAGAGGCAAGGAAAAATCCTACTGCATTCTCGTTTCCGAGCCACACACGGCGGAAGCGAGGGCGCGGCTGGAGACCATGAAAAAAGAAAATGACGGCTTTAAGATTGCCGAAGAGGACTTACGGCTTCGGGGACCGGGCGAATTTTTCGGGCTCCGTCAGCACGGCGAAATGCAGCTTTTATATGCGGATATTTTGGAGGACAGTCGGCTTGTCCCGGTGGCGGCGAGGGAAGCGGAATCGCTTCTGTCGCTGGACCCGACGCTTTTGATGCATCCCGAACTGCGGCAGGCTGTCTCCGCCTTGTATGCCCGGTTTGCCATGAACTGAAAAGAGGGAAGAAATGCGTAGAAAATGGTATAAAAATTTACTGCGTCGTCGGCTTGTGGTGGCAGTCCTGCTCCTTGTGCAGGTGCTGGCACTTTTGGGGCTGATTCAAAGCGGCGTCCGGCGGTACGCCTTTTTGGCACCCACCTTAGGCATCATCAGTGCCATCGCGGTACTCTATATCATCAGCCGGCAGGATACGGCCGGATATAAGCTGACCTGGTCGATTTTGATTCTGGTGTTCCCCGTGTTCGGCGGTCTTCTGTACCTTCTGTACCGGCTCCAGTCCGGCACAGGCAATTTTTCCGCTATTTTGGAAAAAACCAGGCAGTATTTCACATTGCCGGGGCACGCCCTGGAGGAGGCTGTGCGGACAATGCCGGACTACAGCACCCAGCTTACCGCCCTGCAGAGCTTTTCCGGCTTTCCCGTCTACGACCGGACCAAAACCGAATACTTCCCCGGCGGCGAAGCGAAGCACGCGGCACTACTTGAGGATTTGGAGAAGGCACAAAAGTATATCTTTATGGAATACTTCATCGTACAGGAAGGGCAAATGTGGGACAGCGTTTTGGAAATTCTGGCAAAAAAGGCGGCACAGGGGGTCGAGGTACGGTTTTTGTATGACGATATGGGCTGTTTTCTGCTCCTGCCTCCCAAATACAGACGGTTTCTGGAAGAAAAGGGAATTCGGTGCCGGGTTTTTAACCCCTTCCGCCCCTTTCTTTTGGCAGTGCAAAATAACCGGGACCACCGGAAAATTGCGGTCATTGACGGCAAGGTGGCATACACCGGCGGCGTCAACCTTGCCGATGAATACATCAATCGGGTAGAACGGTTCGGACACTGGCGTGATGCGGCAATCCGCCTGGAGGGAGCGGCGGCATGGAGCATGACGGTGATGTTTTTAGAGATGTGGAGCTTGTGTACCCGCGGCGAGGAGGATTTCGCCCGGTTTTATCCCTATAAAAATACGCCCTGCCTCACGGAATCGGACGGCTTCGTCCAGCCCTATGCCGATACGCCCTTAGACCGGGACCATGTGGGCGAGCGAACGTATATGCAAATGATTACCGGGGCGAAAAAGTATCTTTATATCAGCACGCCCTATCTGATTATTGACGACAGTATGCTTTCCGCACTGATCACGGCGGCACAAAGCGGCGTAGACGTGCGGATTCTCACGCCGGAAAAATGGGACAAGCGGCTTGTGCATCTGACCACAAGGTCGTATTATCAGGCACTGTGCCGGGGCGGCGTGCGGATTTACGAATACACCGGCGGCTTCAACCACGCCAAAACCTTTGTCGCAGACGACGCGGTGGCAACGGTGGGAACGGTGAACCTGGATTTTCGCAGTCTGTATCTCCATTTTGAATGTGGCGTGAAGCTGTACCGGACAGGTTCGGTGCAGGACATCAAAAAGGATTTTCTTTACACGATCTCCCATAGTCGCGAAATTACTGCCGGGGAGCTGAAGCAAAATGCCTTTGTCCGGACGGTGCAGAGCGTCCTTCGCCTGTTTGCACCGCTGATGTAGGAGGGACCAAAATGGAAAATGAGAAAAAAACAATGTGGCAGGTATTTTGTGCGGTGCTTTTGGTGGGACTTCTTCTGCAAGGCGTAACCGGACTTCTCGGCACGCCGAACCCCTATAACACCTATGCCCTCCAGGCCCGGCGGTGGATCGAGGGGCATTTGGATTTGGGGCAGAGCTATGCCCATCTGGAAATTGCCGAATACGGCGGAAAATTCTATGCCAGCTTCCCGCCCTTCCCGTCGGTGGTGCTGCTGCCCTTTGTGCTCCTTTTCGGCACAAACACGCCGGACGGGCTGATAAGCCTTCTCTTTGCCGCCGCCGGTGCGGCGTATGCGGCACGGCTTGCGTTTCTTTACGGAAAAAAGGAAAAGGAAGCGTTTTTCTGGGCATTGTACATAACGGTGGGCAGTAATCTTCTGTCGCTAATGTGCACCGGCTGGGTCTGGTTTATCGCCCAGACCATGGCGCACGCCTTAGTCCTTGCCGCACTCTGTATGGCGAAGGAAGGGAAAACCGGCACATCCCTTTTGCTTCTGGCTTGTGCCGTAGGCTGCCGCCCCTTCACAGCTCTCTGTCTCCCCCTTCTTTTGTATCTTCTTCATGGGGCAGGCTGCCGTCTGTCAAAAAAAACGGTCCTCCGGCTTCTCCCGGCGGCGGCAGTTTGCTGTTTTTATGCTCTTTTGAACGTTTTACGCTTCGGAAATCCTCTGGAATTCGGGCATAACTATC
Organism: Oscillospiraceae bacterium; assembly: GCA_015068765.1. Lineage (GTDB taxonomy): Bacteria > Bacillota > Clostridia > UMGS1883 > UMGS1540 > SIG447. The sequence continues at coordinate 12,477 of SVJY01000026.1, read as the reverse complement.
TGCCGGAGTTTGTGGCAGAGCCGCAGTTTGCCCTGTCCTATATCCCGGACAATCTGAAAACCCTTGTCCGCCTCCCGGCACTGAAGGAAGGAAAGCTTCTGTTTCCCGACTTTAACGGCTTTAATATTTTTCTGGCATCGCCGCTGTTTCTCTCCTGTGCGGCACGTCTTGTCCGGCAAAAGCCCGGCCGGGCAGAGCTTCTCACGGTGGGGCTCCTTCTTTTGTGGCTTCTCCTTCTCTGTACCCACCGCACCATGGGCGGCTGGCACTTCGGGCACCGGTACACGGTGGAGCTTCTGCCGCCGGCACTTTGGCTGTGCCTGCAAAAAGAAGGCACCTATGCCGGACATATCCCCCTGTTCCTTCTGGGCTTTGCCCTGCATATCTACGGCTTTGTACAGCTTCTTCTCTAAAGGTCACCTCTAAAAAGAAAAGGCGGAAAATTCGGGGGCGTAAAATATTTCTTAAAAATTATTTCACACCCGTTTTGCGTGGGGATAGAGCCTTTTTGTGTTCCGGACTTTTTTACGTTTTTTTGATTTTTTTCAAAAATAGTATAGGCATTTTCCAAATTATGTGTTATAATGAAAGGTATAGTAAATAAAATGGGTGAAGTATACAAAAATTTACATATACTTTACCGTTTACAAAGAAAAATGGGAGGATACATATGCTTTCGGATATTGAAATTGCACTACAAGCAAAAATGGAACCCATCCGCACGGTTGCGGCAAAAATCGGCATTTCGGAGGAGGAGCTGGAGCCATACGGTCACTATAAGGCAAAGCTTTCCCCGGCACTTTGGGAAAGAATCAAGGACAGGCCGGACGGCAAGCTCGTTTTGGTCACTGCCATAAACCCCACCCCTGCCGGTGAGGGAAAGACCACCATTTCCGTCGGTCTTGCCCAGGCACTTTGCAAAAAAGGCAAAAATGCGATTGCCGCTCTTCGGGAGCCTTCCTTGGGCCCCGTGATGGGAATTAAAGGCGGTGCGGCCGGCGGCGGCTATGCCCAGGTTGTGCCTATGGAAGATATCAATTTGCATTTTACGGGGGATATGCACGCCATCACGGCGGCAAACAATCTCCTTTCCGCCATGCTGGATAACCATATGCAGCAGGGCAACGCACTGGGTATTGACCCGAGACGCATTGTATTTAAACGAGTGCTCGATATGAACGACCGGGCACTTCGGAATGTGGTGGTAGGTCTCGGCGGTGCCACAAACGGGGTGCCGAGAGAGGACGGCTTTATGATTACCGTGGCAAGTGAGGTTATGGCAATCCTTTGCCTTTCCGACGACCCGGAGGATATGAAAAAGCGGCTCGGCCGCATAGTGGTGGCGTACACCTATGATAAAAAACCGGTGACGGCGGATGATCTAAACGCCGCAGGTGCCATGGCACTCCTTCTGAAGGATGCCATAAAGCCCAATTTAGTGCAGACCCTTGAGAATACGCCCTGTATTCTCCACGGCGGTCCCTTCGCCAACATTGCCCACGGCTGTAACAGCATTATCGCCACACGCCACGCGTTAAAGCTTGGCGACATCTGCGTGACGGAGGCAGGCTTCGGTGCAGACCTCGGTGCCGAGAAATTCCTGGATATCAAGTGCCGCCTGGCAGGGCTCCGTCCCGATGCGGTGGTGCTGGTGGCTACCCTCCGTGCCCTTCGCTACCACCAGAGTGCGGACAAGTTTGCAAACCTCGGAAAGCACATTGAAAACCTGCGTGCCTTCGGTCTGCCGGTGGTGGTTGCCGTCAACCGCTTTGCGGACGATACGGATGCGGAAATTGCAGAGCTTCGTGCCTACTGCGAGGGCTACGGTGCCCGGTGTGCGGCGGCAGAGGTCTTCGCGAAGGGCGGCGAGGGCGGTGCAGAGCTTGCCGACACGCTTCTTTCCGCGTTGGAAACAGAAGAATCCCATTTTGCCCCCATTTATCCGGATAATATGCCCCTTTCCGAAAAAATCGAGACCGTGGCAAAGACGGTTTACGGGGCGGACGGCGTAGACTTTACGCCCGCGGCGGCGAAAAAGCTTGCCGAGTTTGAAGAAGCGGGCTACGGGCATTTTCCTGTCTGCATGGCAAAAACCCAGTACTCCCTGTCGGATAACCCGAAGCTGCTGGGCAGACCCACGGGCTTTCGGATTACGGTGCGTGAGGTGAAGGTTTCTGCCGGTGCCGGCTTTATCGTGGCACTGACCGGGGAAATTATGACCATGCCGGGGCTCCCCAAGGTGCCGGCGGCAGAGCGGATGGATATTGACAGAGACGGTGTGATCACCGGTCTGTTTTAGGAGAAAAATATGGAGCTTATCACGAAATCGGTAGAGGAAACGGAAAAATTCGGGGAAGCACTTGCGGCGAAGTACGCCGCCCCCCACGTCTTTTGTCTGACGGGGGACCTCGGTGCAGGCAAAACCGCCCTGACCCGTGGCGTGGCCCGTGGCTACGGCTTTTCCGGCAGAGTGTCCAGCCCTACCTTTACCATTATGCATATGTATGAGGGCGGGGATACGGTGCATCATTTTGACCTGTACCGCATAGAAGACGAGGAGGAGCTGGATGCCATCGGCTTTGACAGCTTTCTTAGGGAAGGCATTTCCGTTATCGAATGGCCGGACAGCTTCCAAGACCGAATCGGTGCCTGCACCCATATTACCATAAACCGAATTTCCGACACGGAAAGGCGGTTTACCGTAAAGGAGATAGAAGAATGAAATCATACCGAAAAGAGTTGTTTTTTAACCTTCCCCAAAGACGGGGCCTTGTGAATATTACAAGAGAGGTGGAGGGAGCCCTCAGAGAAAGCGGCATCCGGGAAGGCTTTGTCCTTGTCAATGCCATGCACATAACCGCCAGCGTATTTATAAACGATGACGAGCCGGGTCTGCACCGGGATTTCGAGGCGTGGCTGGAGACGCTTGCCCCGGAAAAGCCGTACAGCCGCTACGCCCATAACGGGTTTGAGGATAACGGCGATGCACACCTAAAGCGTACCGTGATGGGACGGGAGGTTGTGGTTGCCGTCACGGACGGGAGACTGGATTTCGGACCCTGGGAGCAGATTTTTTACTATGAGCTGGACGGCAAACGCCAAAAGCGTGTGCTGATTAAAATAATCGGAGAATAAGAAAATGGATATACGAGAAGCAAAACGAATTGTGGTGAAGGTGGGCACGTCCACGCTGACCCATTCCACCGGCAGACTGAATCTTCGCCGCATCGAGCATCTGACCCGGGTGCTCAGCGGTCTGAAAAACATGGATAAGGAAATCATTCTGGTTTCCTCCGGAGCTGTGGGCGTGGGCATGGCAAAGCTGGATATGGCAGCCCGCCCCAAGGAAACACGGGAAAAGCAGGCGGCGGCAGCTGTGGGACAGTGCGAGCTTATGGGCATTTACGGGCGGCTGTTTGCAGAATACGGGTATAAGGTTGCCCAAATTCTCATGACGAAGGACGTTCTGGACCATGCAGAGCGGGAGCGGAACGTTACCGGCACCATTGACACCTTACTTTCCTACGGTGCCATACCGATTTTTAACGAAAACGACCCGGTTTCCAGCTACGAGCTGGAGTTCGGCGATAACGATACCTTAAGTGCGGTGGTTTCCGTCGTGTCCCATGCCGATGTGCTGATTATCCTGTCGGATATTGACGGGCTTTATGATGCAGACCCCCGGCAGAGCGATGAAGCACGGCTTATCCGCACAGTGCGTACCATCACCCCGGAAATTGCGGAGATGGCAGGCGGTGCAGGGTCGGGGCTTGGCACAGGCGGCATGGCAACGAAAATCAGTGCCGCCCGGATTGCAACGGAAAAGGGCATTGATGTGGTTATCACCAGTGGCGACCACCCGGAAATTCTGTACGATATTTTAGAGGGAAAGCCTTGCGGCACCCGATTTATAGGTGGAGAAGAATAAGATGACAGACTTGACGATGCTTGGAAAAAAAGCAAAAAAGGCGGCACGGGTCTTGGCGACGTGCGATACGGCGACGAAAAATGCGGCACTTGCCGCTATGGCACTATCTCTCAGGCAGAATACCGACCGGATTCTTTCTGCCAATGAAAGGGACGTGGCGGCGGCACGGGAAAAGGGCACCGGCGATGCCCTTTTAGACCGGCTTCGTCTGACGGCAAAGCGTATCGATGCCATGGCCGCCGATATGGAGCATGTGATTACCTTAGAGGACCCGGTGGGTACGGTGCTCGATACCATCCATCGCCCCAACGGTCTTTCCATTACGAAGGTACGGGTGCCGATGGGCGTTATCGGCATCATCTACGAATCCCGTCCCAACGTAACGGCAGATGCGGCGGCACTTTGTATAAAAACGGCCAATGCGGTTATTTTAAAGGGTGGGAGCGATGCAATTTTTTCAAACCTTGCCATCGCCGATGCCCTCAGAGAGGGGCTCGAAGGTGCCGGGCTTCCGGCAGATGCGGTACAGCTTGTGCCCGATACGGACCGGGCGGCGGCAACGGCACTGATGCGGCTTCGGGGGTATGTGGATTTACTGATTCCCCGGGGCGGTGCGGCTCTGATTAGAAGCACGGTGGAAAATGCCACGGTGCCGGTGATTGAAACCGGAACGGGCAACTGCCATATCTATATCGATCGTGACGCAGATAAAGCCATGGGCGTAAGCATTATTGTCAACGCAAAGGCACAGCGTCCGGGCGTATGCAATGCGGCGGAAACGCTTTTGGTTCATGAAAAAATCGCGGCAGACTTCCTGCCGCTGGCGGCGGCTTCCCTCGAAAAGGCAGGCGTGGAGATACGGGGCTGTGAAAGGACCCGGCAGATTATCCCCTGCACGCCGGCGACGGAGGAGGACTACGCCACGGAATTTTTAGATTATATTTTGGCTGTCCGGGTTGTGCCGTCTATCGAGGACGCACTATCCCATATTGCTGCCTATTCCACGCTCCATTCCGAAGCCATTGTGACGGAAAACGACGAGACGGCGGACTATTTTCTCCGCCATGTGGATGCGGCGGCTGTCTATGTGAACGCTTCCACCCGGTTTACCGACGGCGGCGAATTCGGGTTCGGGGCGGAAATCGGCATCAGCACCCAGAAGCTACACGCCCGTGGTCCCATGGGGCTTTCGGAGCTTACCTCGTATCAGTACCGGATTCGGGGAAACGGGCAGATTCGATAACGTAAGGAGGATTTTATGCATACAAAGGAAATTACGGTCTCTTTAGAAACCTTGATCAAGGAGTTTTCCTTAGAGGTTCTGTATGAAACGGAGGATTTGCCCGCCCGGCAGATTCGCTCGCGGGACGTGCTTCGTCCCGGCATGCAGCTTGCCACCGGTTTTTTTGACGATTTTGATGCGGAGCGGATTTCCATTTTAGGAAAAATGGAAAATACATACCTTGCCCAGCAAACGCCCCAGCGGCGGCTTACCATTGTGGAACGGCTGTTTGCCGAGGGCGTGCCCTGCTTCGTTGTGACCAGAGGGCTTGACGTGTTTCCGGAAATTCTCGAAGCCGCCAAGAAGCATAACACGCCCGTACTCAGGACCGCGCGAAGCACCTCTGCCTTTATTGCCGCCTTAATTGCTTCCTTGCACGTGCATCTTGCGCCGCGGATTACGCGGCACGGTGTTTTGGTGGAGGTATACGGCGAAGGCATTTTGCTTCTTGGGGAAAGCGGCGTCGGAAAAAGCGAAACCGCCATCGAGCTTGTCAAGCGTGGGCACCGGCTGGTTGCCGACGATGCGGTGGAGATAAAGCGTGTTTCGGACAAAACGCTGGTGGGCTCTGCCCCGGAGATGATTCGCCACTTTATCGAGCTTCGCGGCATCGGGATTGTGGACGTACAGCGGACCTTTGGTGCAGGCTCCGTTAAGGAAACGGAGCGAATTGATTTCATTCTCAACTTCGAGCCGTGGCAGGCGGGGAAATTTTATGACCGGCTGGGGCTGGAGAGCGAATACACCAATCTTCTGGACGTGGAAATCCCGTCGCTTACCGTGCCCGTAAAGCCGGGACGAAATCTTGCCGTGATTGTGGAAGTGGCGGCGATGAACAATAAGCAGAAAAAGCTTGGCTACAATGCGGCGGCGGCACTGAACGACCGCTGGATGAACCAAAAAATGGAATAACAAAGGAAGGGTTTTAATATGTATTATATCGGCATTGATGTGGGCGGAACGAATATAAAAGCAGGGCTTGTGGATGAAGAGGGCACCGTTTTATGCCGTGCCCAGACCCCCACACTGGCCCAGAGACCCGGCGAGGAAATCGGGGCGGATATCGGTCGCCTTGCCAAAGCGGTGGCAGAGGATTCCGGCGTGCCGCATTCGGAAATTCACAGCGTGGGGATCGGGATGCCCGGTGCCTGCTCGGATGAGACGGGCTGCGTGTTATATACGGCGAACATCAATTTTTCCCGGTTTCCCCTTCGGGAAGCGGTGCAAAAGGAGATCCGTCTCCCGGTACACCTCGGCAATGATGCCAACTGTGCCGCCCTTGGGGAATACTATATGCTGCCCGAAAAAACGGAGAATCTTGTTTTTATTACCTTAGGCACCGGCGTGGGCGGCGGCCTGATTATCGGCGGCAAGCTGTATACAGGCTTTAACGGCATTGCCGGGGAGGTGGGACATATTATGCTCAGACACGGCGGCGAGGCGTGCGGCTGCGGACGGAGAGGCTGCTGGGAGGCGTATGCTTCTGTGACGGCACTCATTCGCCAGACCCGTGCCTTCGCCGAAGCCCACCCGGAAAGTGCGGTGGCGAAAAGCTGCGGCGAGAATTTTGAGCACCTGTCCGGCAAAACGGCCTTTGCCCTGGCGAGACAGGGAGATACGGATGCCGCCAAAATCGTGGAAACATGGATTGGGTATGTTGCCGACGGCATTGTGGATATGATTAACATTTTTCAGCCCCGTCTTCTGCTGATTGGCGGTGCCATCAGCCGCGAGGGCGATATGCTTTTACAGCCGCTTCGGCAGATTGTGGAGGCAGAAATGTATAAAAGCCGGGTACCGCAGACGGAAATCCGCATCGCAGCCCTTGGGAACGATGCCGGTCTGATTGGTGCCGCATTTTTAGGAAAACAGTCTTAAAAGGAGTCATATGGAAGCAGTATTTCGAGCGGTGGAAGCCGTTTGCCCGGCAGAGCGTAGGGCAAATATGCAAAAGTATACCAGCTTTAAAATCGGCGGCTGTGCCGACCTTCTGGCACAGCCCCAAACGAAGGAACAGCTTCTGGCGGTGCTACGCCTATGCCGGGAGATTCCCCATGCCGTTATCGGAAACGGTACAAACCTTTTGGTGGGGGACGGCGGCTACCGGGGCGTACTGATTCGCATCGGGAACGCTTTTTCCGGGATTCGGGTAGACGGAAGCCGGATTTATGCACAGGCAGGGGCGACCTTGGGTGCGGTTGCCCGTGCGGCACTGGAGGCAGGTCTTTCCGGTATGGAGCCCTTATCCGGGATTCCGGGCACGGTGGGCGGCGCTGTCCTCATGAACGCCGGTGCATACGGCGGCGAGATGGCGGACGTTATCGAGGAGACCGCCTGCATTCGTCCGGACCTTACATCGGACACCGTTTTGGAGCATGGCTTTTCCTACCGTCACAGCACATACCAGGAAAACGGCTGTATTGTGACGGATGCCGTTTTTTCTCTCACCGAAGGCGACAGAGAGGAAATCCGGTCCGCCATGGATACACTTTCCGTAAAACGAAGAGAAAAACAGCCGCTTACCTTGCCCAGTGCCGGAAGTGCGTTCAAGCGTCCGGCAGAGGGCTATGCGGCACAGATGATAGATGAAGCAGGGCTTCGCGGCTTTTCTGTGGGCGATGCCGCCGTATCGGAAAAGCACGCCGGGTTCGTGGTAAACTTAGGCGGTGCGACGGCAAGGGATGTACGCACCCTTCTCTGCCTTGTACAGGAAAAGGTACAAAAGACCCACGGGGTGCTTTTAGAACCGGAAATTCGCTTTTTGGGGGATTTTACATGAAGTTTATTGTCATATCGGGGATGTCGGGTGCAGGACGCACCCGGGCACTCCGCTGTCTTGAGGATATGAATTTCTACTGTGTGGACAACCTGCCGCCGGTTCTCGTCAGCAAATTTGCCGAGATGTGCAGTCAATCCCAGGGGAAGCTGGACCATGTGGCAGTGGTGGTGGACGTGCGAAGCGGCAGTATGTTCCGGGAGCTGGAGGGGCAGCTGCAGGAAATGAAGAAAAAGGACCTGCCCTACGAGCTTTTGTTTCTGGATGCAAAGGACGAAATTCTCATTGCCCGGTACAAGGAAACCCGGCGTGCCCATCCCCTCGCACCCGGCGGCCGTGCCATTGACGGCATTGTCCGGGAACGGGAAATTTTACAGGATATCAAGCGGCTTGCCACCCATACGCTGGACACCTCCGCCATGCAGCCCCATCACCTGAAAAAGCGGATGCGTGACCTGTTTTCCGACGTGTCCGACGGACTGCCCATGACCATTGATATTATGTCCTTCGGCTTTAAATACGGCATTCCGCTGGATAGTGACCTTGTGTTCGATGTCCGGTTTTTGCCGAATCCCTTCTATGTGCCGGAGCTGAAGCCGCTGACGGGGCTGGATGCACCGGTGCGGGACTATATTATGGCACATCCGCAAAGCCGGGCTTTTTGCGATAAGCTTTCCGATATGGTACGCTTTCTGATTCCCCAGTACGCCGAAGAGGGCAAGAGCAATCTTGTAATTTCCGTCGGCTGTACCGGCGGAAAGCACCGTTCGGTGGCGATTGCCGCCTTCCTCGCAGAGGCACTTACCTCGACCGGTACGGTTTGCCGGCTTTTACACAGAGATAAGGAGAAGATTTAAAAAGGGGGTATACGTATGAAAAAACAGCTTGCTGTCAGCATACTGCTTTGTTTCCTTCTTTCCATGCTGCCCGTGGGGGCGGCAGGACCGGACGGGGTGTATGATGCCGTCTGTCCTTTAAATACCGCCGTGGAGCTGGTTCGGCAGGATGACCGGACTCTGGTGGCACTTACCATGTTTAATGCCACCGCCCACCCCATTTCCTATGTGGAGTATTCTCTGTATCTTTTTGACGGGGACGGGGAGCCTGCTACAGACGGCTCTTCGCACTACTTCTATGCCTACGCCGACGATTTGCGGCTGCAGCCTCTTTCTGCGGTGACGCTGCACTGGGACGCGGATGCCTATAAAAATGCGGCAGAAATCCGTAGTCTTTCCGTTAAAAAGGTCACCTTTGCCGGCGGCGAAACGTGGACAGCCCCCGATACGCTCTTTTCCCAGGCCTTCCTCTATGCAAATAACGCCAAAACCGAGGACGGGCGGTACATAAAAAACGAAGCCGGCGAGCTGGTGCTTGTGGATTATTCCTATTCCTCCCATAGCCGCGTCTGGTATTATTGGGATGATAGCTATGGCTGGGTTCCCTTTAGCCGGGACATCATTGCCCGTCTCACCCCGAAAGCGTCCGCCCACGCCGTGAAGCTGGAAATTAACGGCGATCCGAATCTATACAGTATGGATTATTTTATGCTTGCACAAACACCCGGCACAGTAAATATGCACCCTTATGCCACAGGCGAAACCCATGCCGTCTCCCCGGCAAAGCTTTCCTCGCCCTCCGAGGCTGTACCCACCTTTGATGCCGCTTTCACGGTGGATTCCGGTCTGCCCGTGGGCGATGTACCCCTTCTGGTGGGACTGTGGGATCATGGGGATGCGGAAGACCGCATCTGGTCTATCTGGGACGGCACTGTATGGGTGGACTTTTCCTATGAAAGAGGACCTCTTTGCGAAATCTGGCGGACAGGACGCATTTATCTCCGGCTTTCTTACGGGGACAGTGCCGCGATTTACGCCTTAGAGGTAGAGGGGGTATAGCGATGTTTACAAAGGTTTTTTCCGCCTGTCTTAAAGGCATCGACGGGCATCTGGTGACTGTGGAAACGGATGTTTCCCCCGGCCTGCCCGGTTTTGAGGTCGTGGGTCTGCCGGATGCCACGGTCAAAGAGGCAAGAGAACGGGTCCGGGCCGCCATAAAAAACTGCGGATATGAATTTCCTGCCCGGCGGCTGACGGTGAACCTTGCCCCGGCAGATATCAAAAAAGCGGGCAGTATGTTCGATTTGCCCATTGCCGTCTCGCTTCTCCTTGCCACGGGTGAGGCTAAGGGGGATGCAGACGGCTACGTTTTCATCGGCGAGCTTTCCTTAGCCGGTGCACTCCGTCCCGTCCCCGGCGTTTTGCCGCTTGTTATGGGTGCGGCGGCAGCAGGGGTACGCAAATTTATTGTACCGAAAGAAAATGCGGCAGAGGGTGCCCTCTGTGAAGGCGTGCAGGTGTTCGGTGCTTCCACGCTGACAGAGACCATGGCACATCTGGCAGGGGAGACGCTCTTGCCGGAAACAGTGACCGATGCCGTTGCACTTTTAAACAGCAGTACTGCCGACGTAGGCGATTTTTCCGAGGTTCGGGGGCAAGAAACCGTGAAACGGGCTTTGGAGATTGCCGCCGCCGGTGGGCATAATATTTTAATTGTCGGGTCGCCGGGGTCAGGGAAAAGTATGCTTGCCCAGCGGCTTCCTTCCATTTTACCGCCCATGACGATGGCGGAGGCTCTGGAGGTTACCCGTATACACAGCGTGGCAGGCACATTGCCGGCTTCCTCGCCGCTTCTCACTGCCCGTCCCTTCCGTGCACCGCATCACAGTGCCTCTACCGTGGGACTGACCGGGGGCGGTGCCAATGCCCGGCCGGGTGAAATTTCCCTGGCACACCGGGGCGTTTTGTTTTTAGACGAATTACCGGAGTTTCATCGGGACGCGATGGAGGTGCTTCGGCAACCGATGGAGGATGGCGTCGTTACCGTAACCCGGGCATCTGCCACCTATGCCTATCCCAGTGATTTTATGCTGGTGGCGGCGATGAATCCGTGTCGCTGTGGCTATCATGGGGACAAGACGCACCGGTGCCGGTGTACAGCCGCATCCATTGCCCGGTATGTGGGGAAAATCAGCGGCCCGCTTCTCGATAGGATTGACCTTCGGGTGGAGGCGGAAACCGTTACATATGACCAGCTCTCCATGCCGCCGGCAGAAACCTCTGCCCGGATTCGGGAGAGGGTGACCCGTGCACGGGCTATGCAGGCAGAGCGATATGCCGCACAGGGGATTTTCTGTAACGCCCAGCTTTCTAAGGACGTGGAAGCCACCTGTAAGCTTACCGCCGCGGCGGCAAGCATGGCAAAGGAAGCCTTTACCGCTATGCAAATGAGTGCCCGGGGCTATACCCGGATTTTGAAGGTGGCACGCACGATTGCAGACCTTGAGGACAGCGAAAAGGTGGATCAGCTGCACCTTGCCGAAGCCTTCCGCTATTATTTGCCGGGAGATCGGTTGGAAATGTAAACAGATTGGCATTCGGATTATACAGTCTTTAGCCTTCCCTTTGAGGGGAAGGGGGACCGCTTGCGGTGGATGAGGTGGAAAAGAAATAACGATTGCATTCGCAGTCTACACCTCATCAGTCACTTCGTGACAGCTTCCCCTCAAGGGGAAGCCTTTGAAAGAATAAATTTTTTTGTCCCTAACTTGACAAAATCATAAACTTTGATATACAAGGGACAAAAAAGCCTTCCCCTTGAGGGGAAGGTGGGTTGCGAAGCAACTCGGATGAGGTGGAAATGAATAAAACTAATAATTCAAAATTAACAGGTAATGCAAAAACTTTAAGAAAGAATATGACTAAAGAAGAAAGGCATCTTTGGTATGACTTTTTGAAAACTTTGCCTATAACTATAAACCGCCAAAAAGTGATTGGCAACTATATTGTTGATTTTTATATTGCCACAGTGAAACTTGTTATTGAACTTGATGGCTCACAACATTATGAAGAAAAAGGCGTTGAGAATGACGCAAAAAGAGATGAATATTTAAATTCTTTAGACATTAAAGTGTTGAGATATTCCAATCTTGATGTTAATCAAAGATTTGAGAGTGTTTGTCAAGACATACTACATAATCTTGACACCTCATCAGTCACTTCGTGACAGCTTCCCCTCAAGGGGAAGCCTCTCAGAATAACGTTTTAATTGGTAAGTTAATCGGGCACTTTTAAAAACGCCGATAAAAAGTGCCGATAAACTATTAAATTTTTTGTCCCTAACTTGACAAAATCATATAAAGATTGTCGAAATTTGTTGAAAAGAGGTATAATATGAAAATTATAAAAAAGGTGTGGGGAATTATTCCCGGATTTGCGATATCAATTTTGATTGCAGTAGTGGCAAAAACAATAGAAAGTTTCCTGCCGGTACATATTGTAGGCGCTTCGGTTATTGCGTTGTTTATAGGAATGATAATTAATCATTTTTGGAAACCGGAATTTTTGAAGCCGGGAATCAAGTTTGCATCAAAGAAAGTGTTGAAATTTGCTATTATTCTCCTTGGCGCTTCTCTCAGTGTTGGGGTGATTCTTT
>SVJY01000025.1 GCA_015068765.1 Oscillospiraceae bacterium | reverse complement strand
CGAAGGACGTGCCTGACTATGCCGTAGTCGGCGGCAATCCTGCCCGGATTCTGAAAAACAGAAAGGACGGATGATATGCGTGTATTGTATCTCATAAACCATGCCGGCAAAGCAGGAACGGAAAAGTATGTGTACAATCTGGTCAAGGCGTATCGGGAGAAAAAAGCAGAATGTTTTTTTGCTTATAACGAGCCGGGTCTTCTTCTGGAGCAGATGGAGGAAATGGGCGTACCCACCTGGCAGGTGGAGATGCGTTCTCCCTTCGACCGGCGTGCGGCGAAGGCGATCGCCCGCTTTTGCGAAGAAAATCAAATTGATATTATCCACACCCAGTACCCTCGGGAAAATTATGTGGCAGTGCTTTCTAAGCGGTACAGACCCGGGACGAAGGTGATTTATACCTGCCACCTTACGCTGAAAACCGGTTTCATGTGGAAGGTGACAAACCGGCTGATTACAAGGCATGACGATGCGATTATTTCCGTTTGCAATAACGGAAAAGAGCTGCTCATTGGCAACGGCGTACCGGCAGACAAAATTCGGGTGATTTTCAACGGTCTCTGGCCGGAGGAAGCCATACGAAGGTCTACCTCCACCATCCGGGAAGAGCTGGGTATTGGGGAGGACACCTTTGTAGCTGTCACGCTGGCAAGATACCATATTGCAAAAGGGCTTCCTTTTCTGGTGGATTCTGTGGCAAAAGTAGATCCGGCGTTACCGTTTGTGTGCCTCATTGCCGGCGACGGCGAGCTGTTTGACGAGGTGAAGGCACAGATTCAGGAAAAGGACCTAGAAAAACGGGTGCTGCAGCTGGGCTTTAGGAAGGATGCGGACAATCTCCTCGCCGGTGCAGACGTGTTTATCAATTCGGCTAAATGCTACGAGGCACTCAGCTTCGCTATTTTGGAGGCACTGGGGGCAGGGCTTCCGGTGATTGCCACCAACGTGGGCGGTAACGGCGATATCGTGAACAAAGAAAATGACTGCGGCATTTTAGTGGAATACGGCGATACGGACGGGATGGCAAGGGCGATTGAAACGCTTGCCGGAGACCGTGCCTTATGCGAAAGATACGGCGAAAACGGACAGAAAGCCGTTAGAAATGTGTTTAATCTGGAGATTATTTTGGATAAAATATATGCAGTATATGAAGAGGTGCTCCAAGCGAGCAGAGAGAAAGGAAGGTAAGACATGCTTATTGACAAAAACGGAAAGGTATTCGGAAAAATCAACATTATCGATCTTTTGGTGCTGATCGTCCTTGTGGCGGCGATTATCGTGGTGGGTGCCAGATTCCTGTTACCAAAACAGAAGAATACACAGACCATAGAAATGCAGTTCTATCTGGAAGAGGTGGACGAATGGGTGGCAGATAAAATCAGCGAAGGCAACAGTCTTTATGACGGCACTTATGAAGTTGACCTCGGTACGGTAACAAAAGTAGAACGGGAACAGTCCATTGCCTGGGGACTTAACCAGAACGGCGAATATGTACAGTCCAGCAGAGACGGCTTTTGCTCTCTGACGATTACCGGTGAGGTAGAGGGACAGAAAACAGCCATCGGTGCAAAGGTCAACGGGGAGATTTACGGCGTCGGTCATTCCATGGTGCTGTATGCGGGCGATGCAAAGCTATACTTACGTGTGCATGACATTAGGGTGAAGGAATAAGGAAGGATACCATATGCAAAACAGTGTTTTCTGCAGGTTTTTCCTGTGGCTGTGCCGTTCCGTTTTAAATAGTGCAGTGATCCGGGGGATTACCTTTGTGGTTTCCGTAGTCGGGAATGTGGTCCGGGGCAGTATTTTCGGACGGATTCTTTGCCGGGAAACCGGAACGGATTCCTATCAGGACACCTCGGTGCTGTATAGGGGAATTGGTGCAGTACGACGTGGGATCACAGCTTTTTTTGGAAAGAAATACAGTGCGATCCGTCGGCTGAACCGGGGAAGCATAAACCGAAGTATTTATGACAGCGTAATTTCCGGCTCTTTCCTGTTTCATTTGGAAGCACTGCTGGCCGTTTTTGTGCTTCTCATCTTTGTGATTCCCCATGATTATTGGAATAATTTGTACGCCACCGCCCTCGTCGGGCTTTTGGCGGCGGTGTATTTCCTGTGCCTCATAAGCGGACGGAGCGATATGGAGGCAAGACCGAAGGACGGACTGTGGTTCCCCTTTCTTTTCTTTATTTTTACCGTTTTTCTGGGCGTGGCAGGCAGCCCGACCATGGGGGACAGCATACGGGTATTGGTCTTCTTCCTTACAGCATTTATACTGTGTACGATTGTGCGAGGCACGCTTTCCTCGTATGAAAAAATAGACTTCTTTCTGCGTACCGTTGTGCTGGCACTCCTGATAACGGGTATCTATGCCGTCGTACAACGTGTACTGGGCATAGAGGCGGATGCCTCGCTGACGGATTTGGAGCTGAATGCCGATATGCCGGGGCGTGTATTCGGCACACTGGGCAATCCGAACAATTTTGCCGAGTTTTTAATGTTGTTTATTCCCTTTGCCTTTGCTTTCTTTTTAAACCAGGAAAAAAAGAGGTTCAAGGCGATAGCGATTCTGGCGGTGGCAGTCGGCATTTTAGCACTGCTTCTGACGTATTCCCGTTCCGGCTGGCTTGCCTTTGCACTGGCGACAGTGGTGTTTGTGGCTTTATATAACTGGCGTTTTCTGCCGGTTTTACTCCTTGTGGGCGTACTGTGTATTCCGCTTCTGCCCCAATCGATTCTCGATCGGATTCTCACCATCGGCAATCTGGCGGACTCCTCCAGCTCATACCGTGTGGATATCTGGACAGGCAGTCTGCGGATGCTTCGGGACGGCTACTGGTTTGCCGGAACAGGCCTTGGAGCCGGTGCGTTTACCTCGGTGTATCCGGCGTATGCGGTGGGAACCGCAGGCGTGGCACCCCACACGCATATGCAGTTTATGGAAATGCTGGCGGAGTTAGGAATTCTGGGTCTTTTCAGTCTTCTATGGTACAGCATCAGCCTTTCCCGGCGGACGGCAGTGGCCGCAGTGCGGACAACGTCGAAAAAGCTCCGGAACGTGCTTTGTGCCGCGGCATCGTCCATGGCAGGGATAACGGCGATTGGCTTTGTGGAATATACCTGGTTCTATCCCCGGGTAATGCTTGCCTTCTTCATCGGTGCAGGCATTGCCATGGCGGCGGTACACATTGCAGGTAAGGAACAAAAGAAATAAGAAAATCCGCATTGGAGCAATGCGGCTTTGGAGGAAATTATGCGAGTTCTGCATCTGATCAGCGGCGGCGATACAGGGGGTGCAAAGACCCATGTTTTTGCACTTTTAGACGCACTGAAGAATATGGCGAAGGTGAAAATTGTTTGCCTGATGCCCGGTGCTTTTTATGAAGAAATCCGGGCAAGAGGTGTGGATGCGACGGTGTTGCCGCAGAAAAGCCGTCTGGATTTATCTGTGGTGGGTGCACTGCGTACTCTCATCGAGGAGGAACAGTATGAAATTGTGCATGCCCACGGTGCACGGGCGAATTTCATTGCCCAGCGGCTGAAAAAGAACCTGCATATTCCGGTGATTACCACGGTACACAGTGATTACAGGCTGGATTTTGACGGGCTGTACAGAAAAATCGTGTACACCGGGCTCAATATGCTTGCCCTCCGAAAAATGGACTATTATATTGCCGTTTCATCCAGCTTCCGTAACATGCTGATCTCCCGGGGCTTTCAGCCCGGACGTATCCATACCGTGTATAACGGCATGGATTACAGCGAAGCACCGGTTTTTGACGATAAAGAGCGCTTTGCAAAGCGAATTGGAATCCCCTATTCGCCGGACTGCATTTATGTCGGTCTCATCGGCAGACACGATTTTGTAAAAGGCCATGATGTTTTTGTAAAAGCGGCGGCACAGGCGGCAAGGAAGAATCCAAGGCTCCGCTTCCTCATTGCCGGGGACGGCGAAGGCAGGGAGGCACTGGTGCAGCTTGCGAAGGCAGAGGGGCTGGAGGATAAACTGGTTTTCACCGGCTTTATCCGTGATATATATAGCTTTATAAACTTTATTGATATCAATACCCTATCCTCAAGAAGCGAAAGCTTTCCTTACGTGCTTTTAGAGGGGGCACGGCTCCGGAAAGCCACAATCAGTTCGGCAGTGGGCGGCATTCCCGATCTGATCACGGACGGCGAAACCGGCTTTCTGTTTCCGTCAGAGGATGATACGGCTTTTGCCGACCGAATCTTAGAGCTGGCAGAGGACCGGGAGAAAAGAGAACGGCTCGGCGACGCCCTGTACCGCCGTGCGACAGAGAATTTCTCAAACGAAAGTCTTGCCAGAGCCCATATCGGGATTTACGAACGTGTTTTAAAGGATTATTACGATACAAAAAAATACGATGTGGTGCTCAGCGGCTATTATGGCTTTCATAACAGTGGCGATGATGCACTCCTGAAAGCAATTTTAGACAGTCTGCATAGGGAAAAGCCGGACATCCGGCCGCTGGTGCTTTCGGCTTGTCCGCGGGAAACAGAATTGCAGTACGGCGTGGATGCGATGTACCGATTCAATATGCCGGCACTCTACCGCATTATGGGGAAGGCTCGCATGTTGATTAACGGCGGCGGCAGTCTTTTGCAGGATGTGACAAGCTCGCAATCTCTTTGGTACTATCTGTGGGTGATGCGGATTGCACGAAAACGGGGTGCGGCAGTGTACATTTATGCAAACGGCATCGGTCCGCTCCGAGGCAAAAACCGGCTGCGTGCCGCACGGGCCATTGAAAAAACAGAGCTGATTAGCTTGCGGGATACGGCGTCACTGGAGGAAATTAAAAGCATGGGTGTGCGCCGGACGGATGCACGGGTGACGGCGGACCCGGCACTTGCCCTATCTGCCTGCCGGACGAAAGGTGCGGCTGTGCTGCAAAAGGCGGGTGTGCCCGAAGGGCGAAGATGCATCGGGATTTCCCTCTTGGACTGGTCGGAAAATGACAAGGCGTTTTACGAAAAAATGGCGGAATGCATTGATTATGCGGCACAAAAATATGACCTAGTGCCCCTGTTTATTCCCATGAAAAAACAGGCGGACAGCCGAACGGCGGCAAAAATTGCGACACACCTTGCAGGTCCTTCGTACAGGCTGGAGGACGGGGCCGGTGTGGCGGAGGTCATCAGTGCGGTGGGAAGCTGTGCACTGATTATCGGTATGCGTCTGCACGCACTGATTTATGCGGCAGGCAGCGGCGTGCCGGTGGTGGGTCTTGCCTATGACCCGAAGGTTACCGGGTTTATGGAATATATCGGGCAAAATCGAATTTGCAATATCGACCGACTGGATACGGAACGGCTGAAGCAGTATATTGACGAGGTCTGTACCCGGCAGACGGAAATCCGTTCGGCACTCAGCCAAAAGGCGGAAGAGCTGAAGGAAAAAGCGGAAGAAAATGCAAAAATCTGCGTGCGTTTTCTGGAAGAGAAAGACAAAGAGAACGGAAAAAAATAAATTTCTTGGAAATATTTTAAAAAAAGCTTGCTTTTTTCAGAAAACCGTGGTATACTATCATAGTCGGTCGGTTGAGGCCGACAAATGCGCCGTTAGCTCAGCTGGATAGAGCGTATGGCTACGGACCATAAGGTCAGGAGTTCGAATCTCTTACGGCGCGCCAAAAAATCGACATTCTTCGACAGAAGGATGTCGATTTTACTTATTCCCTATTCACTCTTCACTATTCCCTAGAAAATACTTGTCGATTTTTGAAGGAATAGGTAATAGTGAAGGTAGCTGCCCTTGGCAGCCGAAAGATGCGAGAACGGACCGTATCTCTTACGGTACACCACGTCGCAGACTATTTCATTAAAGGCAAAAAGTATTTATATAAAACGCAGTCTTATCCACCTTTCCGGCACTTAATACTACCAAGACTACCCCGTACCTAAACCGTTTATTTAATATTATAATTTTTCTTATGCATTATTAGCACCAAAAACGTCTTTAGTTGCTTTGATTTTTCTATCTGCATACATTACAACATCTTTGATAGCAAGCTTTATAATTGCAGATATAAAGTCGTTCATAAAATCAAGATCAATTTTACCGTTTGTTTTTGGTAACAAAATGTATTTATCTTTTACTACATTCCATCCACCGAGCTTATTCTTATATGAATATATCGGCAAATCAGTTACTTTGTTAATGCACATAACCATAAATAGGTATTGGTTTCTTGTCAATTTGCTATCATCATATATCCAATCCATTGCATAAGCATCAGACAAAACGGTAAATTCATTAGACTGATAATACGCACGATATACATCACTGTTTTGCGGTATCGTTATTACACCTTTCAATACAGTTGCTCCGTCTTTTGGCGCATAGTAATTTAAACCTTGATTTTGGAAACTGGATGTTAAACAAGGTAATACATTCTCACCTGTTGGCGAAGTTGGTAATTCCTTTGCTTTATAGGGGAGCTTCTTTGTTTTTATCTTATCAAATAATTTGCCTATTCTATATTCATCCCATGAAATTGTTTTTAAGTTTTCAAGAGCCTTAAGCTCCCCGGCCGACAATTCGTAATTGTCGAATCCGCTTACTTTTAAGTAAGCGGATAGCTCAGCTATCCGCTGAGCTTCTAGCTCAGCTATAAATGATTCCATAAAATCAAAGTCTATTTTATTATCTTTACATGGTAGTTGAATGGTTTTTGATTTTATTTTTTCCCATGAGCACATATTATCAAAACCAAACTTACTACTCAAAAAGTGAAAAGCGTTTGCTAAAAATAATCCCTGTCTAGGAGTGATATTAAAGTTAGGCGTTAAAGAAAACACTCTAGCATGCGTTACCATCTTATAATCGAACTGACGATAAAAAGCATTTCCAAACATATCAACAGTAATTGTGTTTTTGTTAAATATTTTTGCTTTAACATCCGATTTTCCTAAAACCCCATTATTCGTTAATCCAGCGGTAACTACATATGTATCCTTACCATTTATGTGTGTTTTTTGAATATCAAAATCTCCATTTTGACTTACAAATAAGTCACCAAGCCTATATTCGCCCCACTCAACCGCTTGTAATTTATTATTAAGTGAGGCATCTATTTTCCCAGGCGGTCATCCTCCGCTTCTTGATTTTTTAATAATGTTGATACTTCCCAAGCAAGATAATCCCGTATAGTTTTCTTGAAATCATCCAAAGTTGGTTTTGTATCAATGGGTGCGGTTTGATTCCAGTCGGCACCGTTTTCAATATCTATCGTACCTTCATAATATTCCTTTTCAGTAAAAATATTAAGTTTAGATTTTCCAAAGCGAACTAAATCAACAAGTTCTTGATATCTTTCCTTTGCCCTGTCCGTATCTTTCAAGTTGCAACTTGATTTTTTGCGGTCACTTCTTGTATATCCGTCATTTGAAAAATCAATAAATTTAACAACGTCATCATTCTGATGTGCTTCTCCAACTCTGAAAACATATATATTTGTCTGTACACTTGATTTTCCTACGAATAAATCTATAGGCATTTTTATACTTGCGATAAGTGTCGAATGCTTTAAGATATTTTTATTGTATGTAGTAGCTTTTCCGTTGCCAGCAGAATTTTGTATAATGATTGCAGCATAGCCTTTTTCCATCATAGAGAGTGCTTTTTCAACAAACACCATACCATTACCCGGTGCGGAATATGGTGGATTTAAAACAAATGCATCTGCCGGGAATTTTTTGTCAGTTTGACCAAATCCATAATTACCACTAAAATCTTTCAATGAGTCCTTATTTAAGATGTTGGAGCTACCGTCACCCATCAAAATCATATTCAATATAGCAAGCATATAAACACTAGACAGTATTTCAAGACCAAGTAATTGGTTAGCCTTAATATGAGCTTCTGTAAGCTTCAACTCATCAGGTGACTTAATGTTTTCTTTAGCATCAATCAGCATTTCGTTCATTGCAGCAACAAGTAAACCGGCCGAACCTGTAGCGAAGTCCCAAACATAAGATTTTCTGTTTACTCTTGCAAGCTTTGAAAGCAGAGTTGCAACATATGAAGGGGTAAGAACAACATCATTAAGCTTATCTTGTGAAAATCCAAGCCAACTGTACATTTCATTGAACAATTTTCCGGTAAAATCTGTTGTCAACCCAATTTTATAATAAATGCCCAAATCATCTACAATTTTTGTAAATACCCTTTTAAGCTGGCTTTCGCCATTTTCAACCTTATTAATATTATCTGTTGTAAGTGTATTTTGAAGTGTTCTTACAATTAATTCTTTCTTATCTGTTGGTAAATTTTTCGTCTCTAAAAAGGCTTCTATTTGCCTTACCATAATTTCGCCGTCGGTATTGCCTTTTTGCATCGAAGATTTCAAATCAGACTTTTTAAGCGGATATACATTTTTCTCTGCATCTCCCAAAGTTGCAATAATGGAAGCTGCCACAAGATAAACTCTATCATTTTCGCCTAGACCTTTTTCGTTTTGATAAATATCATTGTTAAGTTTTACAAGGCTTGCGTCGATTTCTCTTTCTCGACGTTCTTTTAACTTTTCAATTTCCGCTTGTGGTAATTGTAAAAGCTTCACCTTTTCAATAAATGCATTGAAATTCTCTTTTTTAAGGAACGAAAAATCTGTGTAGTCATCTACTTTTTGACCTATACCAAAGTTGCTCTTTGAAACGTAGTAAACACCGATTTTATGCTCAAGCTTGCCGCTTTCATTTTTATATCCGGTCATACCAATAGCAATTACATCGGTGTAACCTGTGTAGTGCAAAATAGCGTTTGCATAATGAACTGCGCCGTTTACCGCGTAGCTGTTTATATTCTTAAAGTCAGGCTGGTTCTTTGCTGTTCTGTTAGCAATCTTGCCTTCACCATCAAGCTTTATGAGTTTATCCTCGTAGCCTTTATACTCGATAAGAATCGGATAATCCAATCCATCATCTGCTTTTAATAACAATTTTGCATCAGGTCGGTTTCCGCCCGTTCCACCGTTCTTTGAATAATAATCATTAAGCGCTTGATCAATTTCTGTATTTAAAGATTCCTGCTCCAATTTATAATCTAACTTATATAATTTAAGCCAACTATTTGCCAAATCTGCAATATTAGGTTCAACCGACTGCACAGTATTTTTAGCCATTTTCTTTATCCTCCAATATAATATTTTCTAAATTGAATATTTTTGAATTCGGAACAACAATAATTTTGTCTTGTACTAATTTTTGTGTTTCGGATATTTCGCAACGACTACGCTCCAGCATCATTTTTCTAGTTAAATTTCTAAAGCGGATTTTTTCTTGTCCTGATAATTGTACATTAGTGTTTTTGTTAACGAACAGAACCAATCGGTTGTCCTTATCTCGCTTTAACCACTCAATAATATAACTCCACCACATCCCATCCGTATCGCCAATGGAAAGACCAAATAGACAAATAAATTTACTTTTATTAATGATGTCTTTCGCTTTTTCAATTTTCTTTTCACCTAAAGCAGTATTTACAGCGGATTTAATTATGTAATTCGTTAATTCGGGGTTAGATTTTAACCTGTCATTTAAAATTTGCTCTGTATTATCTAATCCTAAAATAAGATCTTCTGTTAATTTCCCGTGAATATGATGCGTTGATATAACAGCATCATTATACCCCCTACCGCCAGCACTGTGATTACTAAACGGTTTGTTTTTTTGTACTGCCGCAACAATCGTATCTAGGACACTTGTATAGTTAAAAGTTATAAAATTATAATTGATTTGTTCCCTTGTTGCTCCAATAACCCGATGATAATGGTCTTTATCAAGAGCGTTAAAATCAGAGAAAAAATTAAGAACCTTTTTCCTGAATTCTTCCGCAAGAGCTTTTTCGTCTTTGAATCTGATTCGCTGGTTTTCTAATGTCAAATATTCTGCCAAAATTCTTTCTAATGTGCTTTTGCTGTCAAGAAATTCGTTTATTTGATTTTCATCAATATTCTTTAAAAATTCACCTAATCCAACTTCCAAATCTGACCACATTTCATAATCATCTTTTATAGATTTAGAAAGTAAATCTTTGGGGTCATTTTTTATATAATACTTGTAAAAATCAGAATAACGTGTATTTAGGTTTAGATTTAAATCAAAACCATTTCCCACTAAAAATGTAATATTCATAAAGTTCCCTTCCACTTACAACATCATCTGTTATTTGGAGCATTAATAAAATTTTATAAACTCTCCAATTTTTAATGTATTTCTAAAACTTCATCTTATCCGCAAAGCAACCAACATCTCATTACCCATCCCAATTATATTCGTGTAACTACAACACTACATACCTCCGTAAAAGATTACACTCTATCCGCATACCGATTGCATATCTCTTCCACCGAATCCACAGCATGTCCGTAGCCTCTGCGGTAATCGATATGAAGTCTTGTGGCCCGTATTGCTTTTCTAAGTCCGATACTGCCGTATTCCTTGGAAATCTTTTCAAAATAAATTTCCAGTGCTCTTTTGCTGATTGCTCTTTTATAAATTTCTCCCGACAGCATACTGTTCACCACATAGATGTACATAAAAGCAGAATTACGGTTCATCCCTGTTTCCTTCGCAATCAAAGCGGCAAGCTCTTGGGCGTCCTCTCCTTCAAAAACCTTTTTACCGTACTGATAGCAAACCGCAATCATTTCATCGGTCATTTTGGTATAAGAAACCGTATTTTTTCTTTCTTGTACCGCATCAGTATTGTCTTTAGATTGTTTCAGCTCTTCTACGTCCTTTTCTAATTTTTTAATACGAGATAAAAGTTCTAAAATGATCGTTTCATACTGCATAAATACGTTTCTCCTGTCGTTTAGAATTATTTCTTTTAATTTCTTTTTCTAAATTATACCAAAAGAAAATAGATTTGTCAAGAAGAATTTTAAAGAATTTTATAAGAATTTTTTCTTTATCGTTTTCAAACCAAAAAATTAGTCAAGTATAAACGAGTAATTCATACTTGACTAATGATTTTCTTTACAGCTTCAAAAGAGCCATCATATTTTTATTGTCTCGCCCACGGCGGCACGTTTCGTTTCGCCGCCGTCCACCGTGACCGCAAACGTATCACCCGTAACATCCACGGAAAAAACCTTGCCGCAAAGGCGAGCATTTTCCACCTTCATGTTCTCCGCCGGGCGGTTTTTCACAGGCGTTACCATGATATTCCCGTCAAAATCGGCACGGATGCCAAAAATATAATAGAACATCATCTGCGCCGCGGAAACGGAGCTGATATCACCTTGGAGAACCATATGGTCGGAATTTTTAATCATATTTGCCGCACAGGAATCGCCCAGATACGGGAGCCGTTCGCCCCACCACAGCACGCGGCTCAAAATATCCGTTGCGAGTGTATCATATCCCATTTCATAAAGCTGTGCACAAATCTGCATCGTAAAGTGCGTGCAACCGCCACCGCCGCCGTTGTCAATGTCGTCCTGGTCGTAGGATTCATCCAGCTTTGACATGCTGTGCAGACCGAATTTCGAGAGAAACTCTGTCTCATTGAGATGCGAAATGAGACCGTCTCTTTCCTTTTGATCAATAACGGGACTGTTTAGGAATTTGAACATCTGAACGGTGTAACGAATATCACGCACGCCATCCTTGTTAATAAAATCGTACCATTTTGCTTCTTCGTTCCAAAGCTCTTTCACTTTTTCCTTTAATTGTGCGGCACGTTTCGGCAAATTCTCGTCCGGGCATCCTGCGACCTTCGTCAATTCATATACACGCATGTAATTCATATAACGACGGGCATTTAAATCCGGAATGATGCCATTATATACGTACTCCCGCAGAAGCTCAAGATGTGCTTTTCCACCGTCTCCGTAATCATAAAGTTCAACATCTTTTGATACATCATCGCAAACATATGCGTGGAACCGCATCCATTCGATAATTGTTTTATCCCCTGCCTTTTCAAACAGAAACTCCTTATCACCGGTAAAGAGAACGTGGTAATATACCATGCAAATAATCTTTTCATGGTTCACCTGATACCACGGACCGTATTTTCCGCCCGTTACGGGATTGATGGAAAATGACGTTGTCAAATCATTCCTTAAAAAGGATTTAAGCTGAACCTTGTTCCCCTCAGGGTCCAAAAGCGGATGCATCATAAGTCCACCGCAATAATCCCAAAGGTAAGAACACATACAGCTGCCGTTGATACTTCCGGTGCTATACCACGGTGTCACGCAAAGATCGGGGTTTTCCCAGCGACACAGAATGTAGGTAACATAGGCACGGCTGAAGAGGGCATCCAGTCTGGGATTGGAAGACGTAAGGTGCGGCATGGCCTTTTCAATTCTTTCTGTTTCCTGTACAAGCCATGCGAAGGCACTTTCCAGTTTTTCCTCATAGTGCCCGTATGTTTCTTGTGCTTCCGCGAAGGCCTTTTCCGTTTCGCCCATATGTGCGGAGAAATACACCGTCAGCTTGCCGCTTGCGGGAATGGTGATTTCGCCTTCCCACAGATAGGCTTCCTTGAACATCTTCATGTTTTCCACGGAAGATGTCAGCCAGAACCCTTTGCCTTCAAAGTCTGCACCGATAAAATCCCCGCGTGCTTCATAATCGGAAAGGTTACACTTTTCTCGCAGTGGCGGTGTGTAGCCCCATACTTCCTCATACTTGGTTCTGCCTCTGTAAGCCACCTGAATCGGTACGGTCTGGTCCACGCTCAGCTTGTTTGTATATTCCGCTTTTACAATAATGGTACGCATACCGGGCACGACTGCCGTCAATACGTCCATATGGAAGTTCGGTGCCGAGCCGTGACGGTAAATGGCATTCGGAAGCCATTCCCACTCCCTTGTTTTTACCCGTTCGCCGTCTGTTCGGATTTCAAACATGAATGCGGCGTTGATATAGGGACAGCCCACAAACCATTCCAGTGCACTGGTTGCATACTCCGGCGTACAGATGGATGCCACGCTGGAGCAAATCCCCAGATGCGGAACATTAAGCGGCATCGGGCCTATATCCTTCAAAATATTGTTTTCGCTATAAAAGCGATACGGATTTGTTTTGAAATGATCATAATATGCTGTCATATTGCTGTCCTTTCTATCTGTATACTACAACGATCATCATATCTGTCAGCTTCCGCAGGATAAAGATTTTGTCGCCTTCTTCTATATCCTTATAATCCATGGGTGTGATGGTTTCCCGTGCAGAATTATAAAGCAGCGTCTTATCCTGGATATTGGAGAACAGACGTTCATATTCCGTGCCGTCCGCCACTGCCGGTGCGTACACGACCACGCCGTTATCCACTACTCTGTCTACTCTGGCGTACAGATACTGGGTTCCGTTATAATTGTAGTTGGGCTCCGGTGCACGTTCGCCGTACTGGGACAGGGATTTTTCAATCAGATATCTGTACCGGTACCGTAGGCGTACTGCCGCACAGGTGAGTCTGCCCTGGCCGTCGGCCTCGTACTGGATAATATCGCCCTTTTCCAGTGCGGTAAAGGGAATATTGCTTGCACCCACATAGGGGTCTCTTTCCACAGAGGTAATGGCACTCGTCGGAATTTCCAATGTGGCATCGTCTGTAATCTGCAAGGACCTTTCTACACCGGAGGGCAATATAATGCGGAGAGCACGGATGGGAAGCCCCTCCTTATCCAGCATATCCACCACGCCGCTGACAATGGCCAGATTTTCCGTACCGTAGGTCACTTCTCTCTGGAAGGACTTCTTCTGCACGATCACAGAAATCACGTTATCCTTGTCTATATCATAAAGGGTACTGTCACCAAAGCCGTCGCCATGGATTACCTTTCTGAATTCCTGTACGGCATATTCCTGATCTGTTCCGTTATCTGCCGCAGGAATAATTATAATGCGGGTTTTTTCCGTCAGCTTATAGCGGGAAGCCAGAGAGCTCATGGTGTAACCGATGTAGTTACCGGCACTGGCTCTTTCCGATGCCGCAATTTCAAAGTCTTTGGAGAAAATGCCCTGCCGTTCCTGCCAGTTCATTCTTGTGCCGTCTGCGGCAGTGCGGATTTGTTTGATTTTGCCTTCTTCATCCGTTTCATAGGTGATCAGCTGCCGAATGACATTTTCGCCGCTTTTGAGAAGGGGATCGTCTAAAATCTCGCTGCCGTCCTTGGGGGTGTTGTTCAGCATTGCTTTTTCCGCAACTTCAAACACCTTCATCTCGCCGGAGAGAAGGAAGAGCTTAATGTTAGCTGTTTTATCCAGTCCGCCTTTTGTGCTGCCGCTTACAATAAAGCCGTAATTATCCGAGAGCACCGCATTGTTTACTGCCGCAATCTGGCCGTAAGCATCCAGGCAGAAAATGCCCTTTTCGCCGATGGTGGGCTTTTTATCCGTGCTTTCCTGTAGGCTCTTTGCAATCGGGTAGATTTCGCCGTCAATCACAGCTTCTTCCGTGCCGACAAGCTCTGTCACGGTACCTTCTACACGTGCTTCGCTGACAACTGCCTTTAAAACGTCTGTGCCGTTTTGGCATACGGAAAATACATCCCATTCTATGACGGCGCTAAGCTCCACAGAAGAACCGTCCGCTTTTGTCAGGCTGTATTTTTTCCATTCCGCTTCGTCAAAAACAAGATTGGTGCCGTCTTTGAAGTATACTTTTTTCATTTCTTCCGAAACGGATTTTACCACACGGTTTTCATACCGATTCTGGAAAATGGTGTGAATTTCACCGCCGCGACCCATGATAAATGTATACATACTTCTGTCAGAAATCAGATCGGTCTGTTCCCAAGCTCTGGGAATACCGTTGTATACAAATGCAGCATCGCCACTGATCGAATAGACCTTTTCCTTGCCGTTTTCCCCTTCGAGAACCAGCTTCGCTTTGGTTGTGGCGGGAAGAACGTCCTTGCCGGCTACGGAAAGTACCGTATTGCCGTCAGAAGCGATGTGCAGTACAGTCCACTTGCCGTTTTCTTCTTTGGCACGAATCTTGACGTTCTGGCCGATGAAGGTTTCTGCATTGGTTTTTCCGACTGCAAACAGAAGATCTCCAACAGCAATCTGCCCCTTTTTGACGGCTGCACTCGGCGCCACCGTATCGGTGGAATTTGCCGTTACCCGACCTTTGAAGGTATCCACTCCAAGATACAAGGAAAGAAGGGTTTCGCTTTCATTGACGCCTACCGTAATCCGGTCGTCGCCATACTGGAGCCGCTGGGAGGGATGGATGTCCAGTGCATTTGCCGTCAGAGAGGCCATGGTGCCGCGGTTGATTTCTTCATCTCGCAAAACACCGTCCAAAAGACCGATCTGCTGTGCGATAATCAGATAGCCGGAAGGATATCCGCCTGCCGCCTCTGCCTGCACTGTATACCCGAGGGCAACGGTAAGAATTTTAACAGCCTGGGAAAAGGTAACCGGTGCATCCGGCAGAAAAGCAGTCTCACTGACGCCGGCAACAAGGCCCAGATCATAGGCCACCGTAACATTGGCATAGCCCCAATGCTCCTCTGATACGTCTTCAAAGACCGGTCTTCCGGTGCCTATGCCATCCATGCCGAGAATACGAAGGGCATAGGTGACCATTTCCACACGTGTCAACGGGTCTGCCGGTGCATAGGCCTGATTGCTCTTTCCGTCCACAATGCCCAGATCAAACAGAAGGCTTACGTCGTCTTCGCAAGGAAGTCCCTTTGTGTCCTCAAAGGCTACGACAGAAATGCCTCCGCACATCAGCATTGTCAATACAAGTAAAAAAGATATAAGTCTCTTCATTTCACACCTCATCTTACTGTTCTACCACTGTTGGGGCAGGCAGAAACGCAGGTGCCGTTTCTGCCTGCCTTCTGTTTTTAGTTAAGGGGAAGTTCTCCTTTTGTTGCTGCTCTCATACCTGTCAATGTCCACAGGAAGGCTTTGGCAACGGTTTCCTCTGTACCAAGCTCTATTTCGCCTTCAACGGTCAGTGCATTGTTAGGAGAAATACGCGTGGGGAATAATTCAACGGTTACCAGCTCATTGCCGGGTTTATATGTGCTTACGATCAGGACGCCGTCAAACCCTTCGTCCGAGCCGTTTGCCATCAACACAGATGCCTTTAATTTGTTTCCGGTCTTTGTAAACTGTACATCGTCCACTTCAAAGCCGGGGAAGTCGGCAACGTTCTTCATATACCGTTTTACCGTTACGGGAATTTCAATGCTTTCTTCTGCCGCAAAGTCGGTCTGGTAGGTTACGGTGAAGGTACCGCTTACGTCCTCATTGCCTCTGGTAATGGCCATATACTGTCTCTTGCCGTAGTCGCCGTTATTGGAAGATGCAGATTCACGGGGGACATTCAGGGTAATGACGCTTGCGAGAGAAGAAGAAACGCTATAGGTAATATGGCAATCTGCCGCCTTTGTATTGCCGTAGAAGGGAAGCTCCAGGGCACTGGAGGCAATAATGCCGTTATTAACAATGGTCTTGAAGCCTTCTTCCAGTTTTTGCAGATGGTAGTCATAGGTAATATCGCTTACCTGTACGTTATCATACAGAACCGGGAAGGGATTGCCGGGCATGGTTGTATCTTCTTCCGCTCTTGTACCGTCGCCAAGGAGATAACCCTTCGGGACGACTACCGGGCTGGATGTGGAAGGAGCCGGAACACCGATAAATACAGAACGAAGAACGTATTCCGTAAGATTTGCTTTGCCAAAATAGGCATCAATAATAGCGGGCTTTCCGTTCAGATATACATCAAACTGACCGGATTTGAGGTTGGCAACAATCCGCAGCTTATGCCAGGCATCCGGCTGAATGTCAAAATGGGGATTCGTTGCAAAATAAGGATATTTCGCTTCACTTGCAGCGGTACGTGCCACGTTACCGATATATGCCTGTATTACGCCCTTCTGGTCGCCTCTGTTGCCTGTGATGGTAAGACGTGTTCTGGCTTCACCGACGGAATCCTTCAGTGTGCCGCTGCCGCCGAAATATTCACCGAAAGAAATGACCGCCTGGCCGCCTGCATAGGGGGCCTCGCCTGCCGGTGCTACGTTCGGCAGCATGAAGTTTGTTTCCAGCATCACATAATCGGCTTCTGCCTTATCGCCCTGTGTGGCGGCTGCCGGGAAATCCAGAACCATACCACGGGGTGCAGAAGATGTATTGTTATTGGCGTGATAAATCTGTACTGCTTTGGTGCGAACGGGGTTGCCGTCCACAGAATCTACAACCTTAAATGCCGCAAATTCGTTTGCGTATATACCGTTCGCAATAAAATTATCACGGATGGCACCTACATTATAGCCTTCAAAATTTTCATATACACGGTAGCCTTCCATGCCCTCCTCTGTGGGCTGGATTTCCAGGTACTGCTCACCGGCCAGTACCTTGACGTCCACGGAATGCGTAAGCTCTGCCGCTGTTCCCTTGCCCTTTGTGAAGGACATTGTACCGGTGGTATCTATATCGGGTGCAATGATTTCTGCATAACGCTTTTTGGAAGAATCCGTAATCACAGAGGTTGCATCGCTGTTTAAGGTAATCGCAGAACAGGTGGTGGCATATGCATAGCCGGCTGTATTTGCCCATTCTGCCGTGGCACCTGCATAGGGGAGAGTAATTTCATTGCTGTTAATGCCGTTTGCGTTAAAGAGAGCTTCAAAGCCTGCCTTGATGTGCTTGTTGGCATCGTCTTTGGAAACGGTGTATACCTTCACATCGTCATAATAAGCTGCATAGGGATTACCGTAATGGGTGTTTGCTACTGACAAAATTTCTCCGGAACCGACCTGGTAACCGACAGGTACTGTTGTTTGCTGATTCGTTATCGGACCTACGCCAACGCCCCAGATGCCCTGTCTGTCTTTTGCGAAGGGTGCTTCTGTCATAATAAGCTTGCCGTCACAGAATATATCTACTGTGCAGTTATCAACGTCAACCAGACATTTTACGGTGTACCATCTGTCAGCCGAAACGGTGAAGGGAATTTTTGCAGCTACAGTGTGGTGATTACCGCTTAAAACAGAAATACCGTCTTTATTCAAAGAGACTGCAACCGCTGTACCCAAGCCCTGATGATCGTTGTTTATATCGCCCACAGTATGGTCTGTCAACGCACATGCACATACTTCATAAATCGGGAAATAATTCAAGCTCAGTGTTGCCGTGCCGCCTGCATAAACTTCGCCTTCGGCGGGATTTACGTCCGGCAGCATCAGCTTTGCTTCATAAACGAGCGTACCGCTTGTGATCTGTGTGTCCAGATTGGTCAGTCTTGCCGGCATATGGAAATAAGATGTTCTTGCCGGCGTCAAAAGAGAGTATACACTCAAAGCCTTATTGCCGCCAACATCCACAATTCTGCCGTCCAGAAAATTCGATCTGCACCAGAATTCGTCATTTGCTGTGTCGCCAACTGTATCCTCCGTTGTGTAGGAAGTAAATTCCTCGCTGAACAGTAGTGCCGCATCTCCCGCGGAAGGTACGGGTGCTACCGTCGCCGCACATACCGGTGCGGCAAGCATGCATACTGCCATTAAGAGTGTTACCAATTTTTTCAACATAGTTCTTCGCTCCTTTAAAATATTTTATTTATCTTTTAGCACTATGCTTTCGGTGAGAGGCTTGAGCTCTCCCGACCAGGCATGTGCCTTCAGAACAAATTTTTCACCCTCCCGGGCCCGGGGAATCGAAAAGCTTTCCTCGCTTTCCTCCGAAATGACAAAGTCTATAAGCCGGATGCAGTTTTCTGTTTCTTTATATAATGCAATATACAGTTTCGCATCCTGCTCTGTGCCGTTATACAAAACGGAAACGGTCTCTCCCGGCACCAGCTCGCCTACAGCAAAAATTCCGTCATAGAAAATCAACTTATCCGTGCTGTCCGTAAATTCATAGAGAGCCGCACCGGCGGCCGGAAGGGTAATCCCATACACCCCGTTTGCCTTTTTCTCCACCGATTCTTCCGCCGCTCCGCCTACAATGCGGATATAGGCGTTTTCCCGGATGCCGGAATCGATGTCCATAGAAAGGGGTGCATCCACCGATTTGTTCCGAACAGCAACATAAACGGTTTCTCCGTCTGAAAACCTTTCCCATTCCACTGCATCGGTTTCCCCTTGGGAAAGCTTCTCATACTTTCCATGCACAAAATGGTCAAACAAAATTTGCTGTTCTTCCACGGCAAATTCCCGGAGGGCATCGCCCGTCTCTGTATCTTCCACCGGTACACCGTCCACGCTGTAATCCAGTGCATAGTAGCCGATGGAATCCGCACCGGAGAAAAAGCATTGATAAAGCATATTCCGCATTTCATCCGCCGAAGGGTAATACCCATTGTACGGGAAAAACTGCAAAATGGCACCGATGGATTTTCCGGAATAGGATACCAGCTCCTCGATCTGTTCCACTACTTCCCCGGTATAATAAACGGATTTTGCTTTATTGGCCGGGTAATGGTCCGGTGCCACCAAATCCGTCCACTTGGTAAGGGTGCGATAGTAGGACGGGTACATATCCGTCATATAGACGGGATGAATGCTGTCCCTCTCCCGGATGGCACAGTATGCCGCGAGGATATCCTTCTCGGGACTATCGTTACCGATTGGTTCGTCCATAACGGCGTAGCCGATAAGGGCCGGATGGTTACGGGCGTTTTCCACCGTTGTTTTCGTATATTCTATGTTTTCTGGACTGCCGCCGGATTCCATATCCACATAAAGACATGCAATGCCATATAGTCCCTTATTTTGCAGCATATCCAGATAGTCCCACATCGCCTCCGGGTCTTTTGCATAATCATAGGGTATCAGAATTGTATTGATTCCCAGCTCTTTTGCCGTATCCAGCTCATCATCCGTCACATGGTAGCCGTAAACGAGACTTAAGGGCTTGCCGTCCTTTTGCAGCTTGCCGTCCTTTGTCAGCATGGAGGGTCTTGGGAACTGCCGGAAAAACGTAGACGCGTAGGTCTCCAATATCTGCGTGCCGCTCCATACGGTGCACTTTACAGTGCAAGCCTCGTCTGAAATCGGCACATCGTTGAGGGGGAAGGGAATGTCTGCCTTTCCTGTCGAAAGGCTTACCTTTTCCCCTTCGTACAGTTTTACGCCCCGTGCGTTTTCCACGGTGACCGAAGCCGTCCACGAAGAGAATGCAGGATAAATTTCCTCATTGACATCCAGCCTGGCATAGCCGTGCGTAAGGTCCGTATAATAGTAGATTTCGTTTAAATCAAAAAACGTATGTACCGGTTCGGCTATTTTTTTCAGAGAAAGGTCATCATAATAGGTCACACCCTTCTCGTAGGTACGGAACAGGATTTCCGTCCTGTAAATGCCGACAGGCGGTGAAAACGTAATCAAATATTCATGCCACGCACCCACTGTTTGCTCCTGCATCCGGAAGCTGTCCAGATCACTGCCGTAGTCCGTATAGTATTGCATTTTGATTGCCTGTCTGGTCCCCGTCTCCGTTGCCAGAATTTTAAAACGAAGTGCGTAGGTTGCACCGGCTTCCAGGCTATATATCCTGCAAAATACAAAGGAATTTTTTCCTTTTTCTGCATTTAGCTGTACGCTTTTTTCGCCTTCTGCGGCAATCAGGTCTGTCTGGGTGCCCGTGCCGTCAAAATACCAATCCGTCATATCTTCAAAGCCGGGATTCGGCAAAAGCTCCGGGCCGATGGGTGCGGAGGCCTCCGCCGTGACAGGGGCTCCCATGGCGTAGGTGACGGAAACCGTGTCCCAATGCACCGTACCCACGCTGTTCCACTTGAGCACAAATTCTATTTCTGTCCCTGATGCCGCCGAAAGGGTAAATTCCAGTGTTTCCTTTATCCAGGTGCCGTTGGTTTTTGTAATCACAGAGCTGCTTTTAGCAAACTCCGTGCCGTTTTTACTCCGGACAAGGAGGGTCGCTCCTGCTTTATCAGACGCCGAGGACCCGTTTACATAGGCAGAAAAAACGTAATTTCTTCCGTCCGTTGGCACTTTAAAGGATTGACAAAGCTCCACGCCTCTGTAATCCTCGGTCGTTACGGTAAACCCTTTTTCGCCTGCCTGTGCCGTTTCACCAATACGGTAGGTGGCTGTGGTGCTTACCGTTTGTACCTGCCAATGATTTTCTCCTTCAAAGCCGTCCGATATCACCGGCACCCAGCGAGCGTCTGCCGCCAAAGCCGGTGCCGAGCACAACATTATGCAAAGAAGCAACGCACAGATTCTCTTACCATTTATCATGACAATCTCTCCAGAATTCGGTACATAATCACCGCCGCTTCTGCCCTTGTGGTGTTGCCGAGGGGATTGATTGTGCCGTCAGCATTGCCTTCAATAAGGCCGTGGGCAACCATGGCTTCCACGCTTTCTGCCGCATAGGCGGCAACACTGTCGATATCCGAAAATCCGCTTGTATCGGTTTTCCCCTTTAGCTCCATGCCACGGGCGATCAGCGTCATCATGTCCTGTCTTGAAATTTCCGCATCCGGTGCGAAGCTGTCGTCTCCTACACCTTTTAAAATGCCTGCTGCTTTACCGATAGCGATTTCCTTTGCATAGAAGCTGTCGGCAGATACATCGGCAAACAATGCTTCCCCGTCGTTCTCTATCCCCAATGTACGGACGAGGAAATAGGCAAATTCGCCTCTTGTAATGTTTTCGCCGGGGTTGAACATATTCTTTTCCGGCATATTCACAATGTCTTTGTTTGCAAGGAGCGTAATCGCTTCTTCTGCCCATTCATACCCGGAAAGGTCCTGCACCTTCGGAATGGCAAGCTTTTTAACATCGATACCGCCCGCCGGTTTAATAACGTACACATCTGCCGCCGCAGGGCCTAATTTTACGGTAATATCCTGTATGCCCCGTGTGGCCTCACCGCCGCCGGCGTAGGGCTCTGCCGAAAAGCTTCCTATTTTTACAAGGCCGTTATCGCTGATGAGGGGAATGGTTATTTCCGTTTCCTCATATTCCTTCTTATTCATGATAACCATGTAAAGCTGATCGTCCTTGACGAAGGAGAACCAGCGTACCCGTTCGTGGTCATTGATATTTGAATTGAAGGTGGGATATTTGTTCTCTACAAAATAGTCGAACATCAAATCCTGTTCCAGCCTGTAATAGGCACGGATGCCGTCACCGGCTTCTGTTTCCATAACCAGCTTTCCGTCGTCGGTTTTGGAGTCAAAAGCATAGTAGCCAAAGCCCTTTGCCCCTGCCAGAAGAGACTGATAAATCATGTTCCGCACAGCTGTGCCTGTGGGCAGATATTTACTCAGCTTTGTGTGCGGGCCGGTTCCTCTTGCTTCCAGCTGTAAAATGGGGTAAACCGGCTTTCCGCTTGTTCCTGCAAAGTCTACCGCATATTTAGTGGAATCGTATATATACGTCATGGCATCGTGAACGCCATAGGGATAATTGTCGATAGCAAGAACGTCCAGGTTTCTGATCAGCTGGGGATACATCCATTCTCTCTGGTCAATGCAGTATACCGGGTGATTGGGGTCTGCTTCTCTGACCAATTCATAAGATTCCGTAACAATTTTTTCGTCTATGTTCTTACCGACCGGCTCATCCATAATACCGTATGCCCATACAGCCGGATGATCCTTGATGGTTGCAATATACTCCTTGACCATCTCCACATTTCTCGGATCACTTGCCATCAGGTTATCGTAATAAAGCGTTACGAAGCCTTTTGCACCAAGGCTGTGTAAAAAGTCAAGGTATTCCAGGCCTTCCTGGGGGTCTGCCACATAGTCAAAGATCATCTGGAGGGCATTGATGCCCATATCTTTTATGTATTTCTGTGCCTGATCCCGATCAAACAGATGGTAGCTGATAACCGGGTGGAAAATCTCCCCGTTTTCATCACGCCACAGCTTATCCTCGCCAACAGCCTGGGGTTTTTCGTATTTCCGGCTAAACTGCATCGCTTTCTTCTCTGTGGGCTCTCCGCCCTCATAAAGCTGTACCTCCAGCGTGTACTTTCTGTCCTTTGCCGTCATGCTTGTCAAATCAATTTTTACCTCTGCCGTTCCTGCGGCAAAGGGAACCGTCTTTTCCCAGATCACGGTTTCGCCGTCATAGGCCTTACATGCAACGGACCATTCCTCGATTTCCGTATACACCTTCGTGTTTGCTTCGAGATACAAAACGCCTTCATTTTCCGTTACATAATAATTATAGCTGTTAAGGTCTGCTGTATATTTATAAGGTCCTTCTACCATGTGCACGGATACATCGTCAAACCACACCGTGCCCAAATCAAATTCTGCGGCGCGGAGATACAGTGCGATGTATCTGGTGTTGACATGGGGCGTGAAAATGTAGGAAAACTGTATCCACTTCCCATATTCCATTTTCCCCGTTGAATAATCTACCATATCACCGCGTCCCAGTGCCGGGTCAAACCAGATCGCTTCACTGGTTGTAGCGTTTTCGGAACTGATGATATTGGCATTATACCCTTCAAACTTCAGAAGGGGCGATGCACCCTGCAAATAAATCCAACCGGTCATCTGATACTTTGCACCGCCCTCTACGGGAAGCATCTGCCGAATCCAGGGCATTTCAAGTGGTTCATCCTTCGTGATTCTTACGGAGTATTTTCCGGAATGTACGCAATCGGAATCCACTGCAATTTTAGCGTTATTCTCCCATTTTGTTCCAATCGGCACCCAATTCTCAAAGCCGCCGTCGGAACCGATTGTTTCAAAATCTGCATTTGTGATCATGTTGGATTGTCCCTTAAATGTGGGCAAAATTTCAAAACCTTCCGCCTTTGCCGGCAGGGCCACCAGCATGGAGACAAACATACAAGCTGTTATCGCCAGACATCCTAAACGTTTTTTAAACATTCCTTTTCCTCCTTTATGCTTTGGGATATTCCGTTGCCAGAAGATATAGCGGTTTTTCATCTTCCTCAATTGCAGGGAAACGACCGGTGGGTTCAAGAAAGCGGTTATCCCCATGGTCATCATTTGTCATGGAGACTTCACCGGCGAGCACCTTCCCTTTTCCTTTTTCTGCCCAGAAGGTATGATACAGCCCCCGGGTCAGGGTGATGCTTTCCCCCGGTACAAGCGTAACGATGCTGCCGGCCGGCACTGTCCGCATTTCCCCGTCCACCATCACGGTGACGGGCGTATCGGCAAGCGTCTCTGCCGCTGTGCTGTTATAGAGCTTTACGAGAAGGTTTCCGCCGCCACGGTTGATGATATCCTCCTGCTTTTTCCAGTGAAAATGCATGGGCGTTACCTGTTCTTCTTCCACAACCATAATTTTCTCCGCATAGGGCTTCGGGTATCTTGCATCGCCTGCAATTCCGTTGCGAAGGGTGAACAACAGTAAGCCTACTTTTTCAAAATCTCCGCTTCCGAAATCCGTCACGTCCCATCCTAGTGCCGTGTCCCGAATGGAATTGAAGCTTTCTCCCTTCTCCTCCCATTCCGCAGGACTGAAAAAGGCAAAGGGCGGAAGCTGAAACTGCATGGACCGCATAAATTCTG
Source organism: Oscillospiraceae bacterium (assembly GCA_015068765.1). Lineage (GTDB taxonomy): Bacteria > Bacillota > Clostridia > UMGS1883 > UMGS1540 > SIG447. The sequence continues at coordinate 5,135 of SVJY01000025.1, read as the reverse complement.
CCGCACTTTTCAGACGAAGATTCAGTTCAGATCGTTTCATGTAAATTCTCCCTTTATTTCCAGCTAAAGACAACTACGGTGCTGTTGCCGCCGTCGGCATTCTTAATTTCAAAATCGCCGAAGGATGCCGGCAGGATTGCACTTTGGAAACGGTTGATTGTGGTTTTAAATGCCGGGTTTTTCTTCGATACAACCTCTACCCATGTACCGACGGTAAGCGTCAGAATCTGCGGCTTGCCGTCTGTGGTGCCTTCTGCCCTGTTATAAAAATGCAGTCTTTCCACCATAAAGGGCATCTCGGGCAGTGTGCTGTATTCGTCCCGGCTATATTCTTTATTCCATTCGGTTACCTTCTTGGTTGCACGAAGCTTTCTGTTTACATAATCCTCTCTGCACCACTTTTCATTGTCAAAGCCGTGGTCTAAATGCATGTTCATGGGCTTTGCCGTCATTGCCTGTTCCTTATCATTCCAGGTCTTTCTGGCAAAGTCATATTCAAAGAAGGAATATTCCGTGCCTGCAGCCGAGGTGCAGGTGTCCATTTCCAGAACCATCTGGTTACCGCCATGTGCGTGTACCGTTCCGGGCGGAATCAGGTAAAGGTCCCCTTCGTTGGATGTGTGGTTTGCAATATAGTCCTTCCAGTTTTCAATCGGTGTTATGTTCTTGGACTCGCGGCATTTTGCTTCCCATTCCTCCAGATTCGCATCTTCCTTAAAGCCCATCCAGGTATTTGCACCCTCATAGGCTTCTGCAATATAGTAGGTCTCATATCTTCCCAGCGGTTCATTAAAGTGCGACTTTACGTAATCTGTGCTGGGATGGGTATGAATGGGCATGGAAATTCTTTCTGCCGGCTGGGGCTCAGGGAAATATCCGTCATCCAGCCAGATTTCCATGGGAAATAGGTCCGGATACGCTTCGGCAAGCTCCTTGCCGGTAAGTGCCTCATTATATTTCATAAGCGAGGTCAGCGGCATTTCCAAGCATTCTTCTCTTCCCACATCAATCAGCACAGAAAGCTCAGGGCTTGCAAGGCGATTCCATGCGTTACAGCCGAGACCCTTTACATGAAATAAATCTCTGTAGCGGTATGCACCCCAGGGGCCGGGCTGGAATTCCTTGACCTGCTTTATGGGATAGCACATCAGGGTGCGAAGCACTTCATCATACACATCTGCGGGAACCAGCTTCAGGCCGTCCCAGTCGATTGCCTGTAAATAATAGTCAAAATGATCTAAAAGTGCTTTCATATGGTTGTTCAGCATGTAGAAATCACAGTAGTAGTATTCTTTCCACATGTACTCTTTTTTCGGTTCCTCGCTTCCGAAGGGAACAAGCTTTCCGTCCCACATCTGCCAGAGCATCGGCTCACGGGTAATGTCTGCAAATACAATACATTCATATTGGTCACGAAGGCTCTCACAGGCAGCACCGGTGCCATATACAATGCGAACGGCATCCGAGGCTTCTGAAAGGTTTAAGCTTTCGACAAAATTTTTATCCATGATATCCTCGGGACGGCCTTTCCCGTTTACGTACCCGAAGCCCGGATCATCGGTTATGTATTTCTGTTTGTAGTCTGCGATTTTCTCTGCAGAAACATAGGCTTTCACAATCGGATAAAGCTTTGTGGGAATGCCCGCAGCTTCAAGCTTCTTTGCAATTCCTTCCGCCACTTCCTTCATGCAGGTGCCGTACCACCCGTCAATGGCAATTCGGGCAAATCCGTCTCCTTTTTTATATGCTTCTTCCATAACACCGGCAAGATGCTTTACCGTTTCCTCCGCACCGATTTTGATTGCATCCTTTGCCGCCGCCGAAATCTGAATCTTATTTTCCGCATTTGTCGCGTCTGAATACATAGACATAGTTTTTTCTTCCTTTCCTCACTGAATTCTTAATCGATTAAGTTGTTGATAAGTAAAGTATAGCATAATTCATGCAAGTTGTCAAGTTTTTTCGTCTGAATTTTAATTTTTTGTATAAAACGCTGTGTTTTTTCCTTTTTATTTCGTAAAGATTGCCTGTACGTTCTATGATAAAAAAATAGTGTGGCAGTCCAAAGCAAGCTGCCACACTTCCGGAAAAGGTCCTTCTTTTTAGGTTCGGATGGTTTTTACCGATTCCCGTTCCACCACTCTTTCCCCCCGGATACAAATATTCTGTCCTTCCGAAGGAAGATCGCCGTTGATCATCCGCAGAAGCAGGTGAATGGCTTCCTCTCCCATTTTTCGTTTGTCGATTTCCAAGGTGGTTAGGGAGGGCGTGCAATACTGGGCAATCAGAACATCGTCCGTGCCGCATACGGAAATATCTTCCGGAACGGAAATGCCTATCTGCGAAAGCTGCTTCATCAGTGTTACGGCAATCACATCCGTCACACAAAACACCGCCGTGAGCTCCCGGGCTTTATCCCCCATTGCCGCCGCACACACTCTAATGCTCTCTTCTTCATCCGCAACGCCGTGCATCCACGCGTTTTCCGGTATAATTCCGGCTTCTGCCAGTGCACGCTTATAGCCCCGGCAGGAGGATTCATAAAATTCTGTGATGCTTTTCATTCCCACAAAACCAATTCGTTTGTGTCCTTTGGAAAGAAGATAGTTTACGGCTTCATATGCAACCTCCGCATAGTCGCAATATACGCTGTTATGCTTCTCGTCGCGTTCATGTGCATCCAGGACCACATACGGAATTCCCCGTTTCCGAAGCTCACTTACAGCACCGTGCACCACATCTTGCAGAAAAATGACACCATCCACGTCCTTTTGCAGCACAGCACGCTTCAGCGGAGAAATTTCGTAATTTTCCGTATTGGACAGCACAAGGTTATACCCTTTATGCATACACACTTCCATCATGCTTTTAATTGCCGTATTATAAAACAGATTATCAAAAGACGCAAAGGCTGAGCCAATCACAATATGTATATTAAAGCTTTTGCTGAGCACAAGCTTTCGGGAGCTGAGATTCGGGGTATACCCTGTTTCCGCTATAATTTTTTGAATAAGCTCCCTTGTTTCCTTACTCACGCCGGGACGGTCATTGATAACATACGATACTGCCGCCGGGGAAACCTTCGCCCGTTTTGCAATATCGTGAATGGTGATATTCGCCATCTGCTTCCTCCATAATCGTATTTTCCATTCCAGTGTACCATTAACGCATCAATTTGTCAAGTGAAATTCTACCGTCTGCGGCTTGTCTGCGAGCAGAAAAGGGCAAATAAGCCGCCACACGCTTTTGCCGTTGGCTTCGCCTATGCAAACTCCACTTCCACTACATCCATACCCCTGCCGGGCACACGAAGCCGGAAGGTGTCGCCTTCTACTCTGACCTTGTAGCCCTCGGCTTTTGTGATTGCCTCGGCACGTCTTATGGCTCTGCCCGTATGCACCTTGGGCAGTACATAAAAATATTCTTCATTATCCACAAGGAAGCGGGCGGTTTTTTCGCCCGTTTTGATTTCCGAAACGTGGCAGGTCTCACCGCCTAATGAAATATACGAAAGATTTGCATTGATTTGTTCTACGCATTTTTGCAAAATCTCCTCCGCCACCGGTGCAAATTCCAGGGGAACCGGGAAGCCCTCCTTCGTCGGATTCAAAGCTTCCGCATACGTCTTTTCTTCCGTCTCCGCTTCCGCATAAATGATGGCACCGTTTTTATACGCCTTGACTTTCGCATATTCTTCTTCGGAAAGAAGGTGGGGATTCGTTACGAGAATGGGGCCCGTTACATAGGCAAGGTCCTCCACGAGTGCTACTTTCTGAATCATTGCGCCCCGTGCCAACAGCTCGGCAAGCCATTTGGCACTGTGCCATGTTCTGTGCCGGATAAGGCTTTCCACTTCCTTCTCCTTGCGGTACTCACTCCATAACATGGTAGCCCCTTCTGCCGCCTCGGGATTTTCCGTAAAGCCGTTTGCGAAGCAGCCTTCGATATACCCCCATTCCTCTTTAGAGAGGGCATCGCCAAGGCAGTACAGTGTCCCCGCTATCAGACGTTCCAGTCCTCGGGCTGTGACCCGGTATTTATTCAGATTGTTCCCTGCCGTGCGTTGCATCGCCGTAGGCATATGGTGCAGAACGCTCCACTGCTCCATGGTGTCACGAATAGGAAAAAGCGGTGCATGAGGTGTACGCTTTAGCTGTGCCCCGATGCACATCAGTGCCGCCGTAAATTCGTAATGCAGGTATTGCCGCTGTGTACAGCTCCGATAGACACCGGCACTGTCCTCCGTGGACAAAATCGCTGTGCTGTTCGCCACATCCTCCGGAATAAAGGCTTCTATACCCAGAGCCTCGATATCTGCATAGTCAAGCCCGTAGCGGTAAATCGCTTCCACCGGGTCGCGGGTCCACGCACTGTTGATGAGCACTTTTTTTCCGTTATCCTTTAGTGCTGCCGTAACCTTCCGCAAAAAGTCACCCCAGCGTTTCCGATAAAACTGAATCCACTCCAGCCGTTTTTCCGAAAGGATATACTGCACCCTGTCCGCCCCTTCCGGGATAAGGATGCCGGACTGCTCTATGATATCGTCCGAGAAATCCGCCGATTGGAGCGACAGACGGGGACTGGAAACGCCGTCCGCAATATGAACGCCGTCGAAGCCGTAATCCGCCGCCGCTTCCAGAAGCTTTTTCACCAGAAAATCCTCGTAGTATGTGCCGTCTGCAAATCGTTTTATCATGGAGATATGGTTGGATCTTCTCCCGTCAGCAGTATAAACCTGGATTTCCGGATGGGATGCCGTCAGAGACCGGTCGTCCTCTCTGACCCAGTCAAATAAGCTGATATAGCTTTTAATGCCATGACTGCGTATGGCGGAAAACAGTCCGCGGAGCTGGTGGTTCGTCCAAGGCTGCCGTTCCCTTTCATCGTTGTGGGTATGCCCGGCATAGGAGCATATATATTCCGGTAAAACGTATTCCTCACCCATGCCCCGGTGCATATTCACAAAATCCACACTGGTCATCAGAAGAGAAATCCCTTCCGGCACAAAGCCCAGCTTCTCCAGATACGCAGAAACACCATAGTCCGGGCTTGTATTGTCAAACCCGATCAGCTCAATCCATATATACCGTCGAAATGATTGTCGGTCTATAGTTTTAGACATATGCATCCTCCTT
>SVJY01000024.1 GCA_015068765.1 Oscillospiraceae bacterium | reverse complement strand
GCAACTCCTGAATTTGCTCGTCAGTAAGGTCTGCAAAAGAGATTTGCTTTTGTATATCACTGAAATTAGAATTAAAACCAGACATAAATTATTCCCCCACAAAATGTATTTGTAAGGGAATATAATTTTTTATGTTAGTAACAATTCTATTTATGCATAAATATATTTAAAATTGTATATTTTATGTTTACCAATACTCATGTAGGACAGAGACTTGCCAAAAAGAATATAACAGTCGGCGTTGATACATGGCTCGGAGATATTGATGCCTCGTTTAGCTGGGGCAAAGCAAAAAATGCAAAGCTTATGAGCTACGGCGAAACCGATGATATGTATTACGCATTGTACCTAGCTTCCGATATTGAATCTCTCGGTTCAACAGAAGAAATGCGGCTTATGAGCATCAATATGGATGATGAACTAGTAAATCAGCTTGCAGAAGCAGGAATATCAATCACGCAGAATGATGACAACGAAAACAACTACACCGTAACTATTTCTGACAGTGCGAAAACAAACCAGCTTCTCTTTACACTTACGCCGCAGGCTGAAGCAGACGAGGAAGCACTTGAAGCAATGTTCACAATCACAAAGGACGAAAACGACTATGCTTTAATCTTTGACGATTACGATGATGAAGGTGAATCTATTGTTGAGAACGCAAACGCTTATGTTTCCGCAGGCGGCATAGACGCAGCAAGCGGTGAAGAAACTAACGCAGCGGTTGTAGCACAGCTTTTTGAACCCGGAACATATATAATTTCTGCAAGCGACGCATTTGACATTGAAGTTTTGGGCTTTGACCTTGCCGAGTACATTGATGAAAACGGTGATGTTAAAGAGCTGAAAGACGGCAAAAATTATGTGGTTCGCACATACCTTATGGATTCAGCCGACGAATATCACTTTGTAGGCGAAGAAGCCGAAGCAACAAACGATTACAATGTTACTTCTGCTATAATCAGCAGCACGCAGGATAGCGTACCGAGCGGAACATATCGGAAGGTTTACAGACTTCTTGAAAAGCTCTCCAGCGAAGAAAGCGGAGATTACTATGTAACGCTTGACACCTATGAGGGTGACGAAATTGAAGTAACCAATCCGAATGATGTTCCTGTTCCGACAAATGTAGAAGCAGAATCTATCGGCAGCGAAATTTTAAGAGCAAGCTGGACTGCTCCTGAAAGTGGTGATATAGACGGATATTCCGTTACAATCTACGAACAAAACGGAAATGAATGGGTAAACACAAGCACAGGCTATGAAGTTCGTGCAGATGAAAGCGGAAATATCCCCACTACGATTGATATGGCGCTTACAATCGGCGGTGACGGAGACGTTGACGGTGACGGCACTCCCGATGTTGAAAATGCAGTTTTAGAAGCAGTTAAAACATATCGTATCAGTGTTGCGGCACTTTCCGATATGACGGCAGATTTAGATAATGACGGCGAAGATGAAACTGTTACAAAGAGAAGTGCAGAGGTTTTCTCTGATGAAAACGGTGTATTCATTCCAAGGGCAACACCGCCGGAGCTTGAATATTCACCTGCGCCCGAAATTATCGAAGACAGCAATATGAAAACATTGTATGTTGAATCCGGAACCGCAATCAGCATCAGCTCAAATCCGTCAGCGTGGATTACGGTTACAAATACCCACGACAATACAGGAATTTTAAGTACACAATCAGATGTTTATTCAACATCTTTTACCGTCCCCGAATTTGAAGGCTCTCTCATCGTTCAGGTTGATGCCAAGGATGCAGACGGTGATATGACTCGTGATTATATCACACTGAAAAAAGACACGGTTGCTCCGATTATAACCTTCGACAGCGAAAGCTTTGAGACGGATAGAGACGGTAACTTCACATTGACGGGTTTGACCGAGCCGAACGCACAACTTTACGTAGATCCGCAGAATATCGAATTTTCCGAGTTGGAAGAGGAGCCGTTTATCCGCTACAACCTAACGGCGGACGTTGACGAAAACGGTGCATTTACAATCCGGGGCAAGCTTTCAGATGCGACAGAAGGCGACGGTATTTCCCCGGCAGGAGCACTATTATACATGACTGCAACGGATGCGGCAGGAAACGAAAGCGATTATGCATGTGTACCGGTTATCCGCCCTGACAGGGAAGACACAGATGACGGACAGGGGACGACAAGACCGATAAGCGGCGGTGATGCAGCACGTTATACGGTTACGTTTAAAACAAACGGCGGCACTTTAATTGCAAGTACGACCGTGGCAAGACAGGCAAAGCTTGCCGAGCCGCCTGCTCCGAAAAAGGATGGCTACAGCTTCGTGGGTTGGTTTACGGATGAAGAATTAACCACGGCTTACGACTTTAACGAAGCGGTTACAGAGGGCTTTATCCTTTATGCAAAATGGGCAAAGCACGATGATGAATCGTCAGGGGCATGGCAGAATCCGTTTACGGATGTCAGCGAGAACGATTGGTTCTATGATGACGTGCAGTATGTATACGAAAACGGGCTTATGAACGGCAAGACAGATACAGCATTTGCACCGAATGAAAACCTCACACGTGCCATGCTTGTTACAGTACTTTACAGACTGGAGGGCGAGCCTGCGACAAACAGAAGCATACCTTTTGCTGATGTAGATATGGGTTCTTACTATGGTAACGCTGTATCGTGGGCAAAACAGAATGGTATTGTAATGGGTATTTCCGAAATGGCATTCGCGCCAAACGACAATATCATAAGAGAACAAATTGCGGCAATTCTCTACCGTTATGCGATTTATAAAGGCATAGATGCTGTAACGATGGAAGAAAACCTATATTTTGACGACGTAAACGAGATTTCCGGATATGCTGTTTCGGCTATGAACTGGGCAGTCGGCATCGGACTGATAAAGGGGAAAACAGAAAGTACACTGTGCCCGAAAGACTTTGCGACAAGAGCAGAAATAGCCGCGATACTGCATAGGTTTACCGAAGCGAACAAGTAAAATAAAGGGCGAGACTTTTCGAGTGAAGTCTGAAAAATGGGGCTGTAGCAAATCGATTATGCAAATCGGATTGGCTACAGCCCCATTTCTGAATCAACTAATTTTGGTTTTGAAGGGAGAATTTTCTGGGCGGTATGCCGAACCGACGGGTAAAGGCTCTGGAAAAATACGTGGCGGAATTAAAGCCGGAGGCGTATGCGGCATCTGCCACGGCGATTCCGCCGGCTGAAAGAAGTCGCTGGGCAAAATCCAGTCGGAGATTCAAAAGATATTCCTGGAAGGAAAAGCCCATATGCTTGCGAAAAAGATTGCTGAAATATACGGGCGAAACATGCATGATGGCGGCGGCCTCATCCCGGGAAACCTGCCCGGTGAAATTGTCGTAAATGTAGGCGAGAACAGCAGAAATATCCTGCGGAGACTGTTCATTTTCCGTCAATGCATCCGCGGCATCTGACAGCAGAAAGAGACACCATTCTATGCCGGTTTTCATCATAAGCTCCGTGGCAGGCGTGGGATTTTCATAAGCCTCCCGAAGCCGTTCGCAAACATGAAAAGCAGACAGAAAGTTCTGGGGAGAGAGCGTGGCAAATCGGCAACGCATAGGAACAAAGGTCCATACCTGCTTGTAAATCATATGGGTGGGGAAGGCAATGTTGTAGGTTTCCAGCGGTTCTGATCCGGTGGGGACAATATCATGAAAATCCGCAGGCGTGAAAAAAAGAATACTTCCTTTTTCTATGTTATAAATACGGCCGTTAATATTGGTTCGTGCCTGGCCGCTGACGACAATATCAAGCTCAAAAAAATCATGCCGATGCAGTGCGAAGGGTTCGTAAATCATATGTCTGCTAAGATAAAAAGGACAGCTTTTCTGTGCGATACTGTGTTTGGGGAGTACAAGAAGGTCTTTTGCGTCGTTCATATATGCCCCTCCTTTCCTTGCTTTATTATAGCGTAGCGGACGGCAAAAAAGCAAGAGTATATTTTAGAAATTAAATAAAAAGTCAAATTCGTCAATATTTTAAAAAACCAAATTTTACAAGCACTACAAGAAATTGTAATACGATAAAGCAAAAAGATGTTACAATAGTGTATTTACATCTGTTGAGAGAAATGGTATACTTACAATATGGAGCTGATTATTCTTCACGAACCGGCCGAGGCGGCAGTGGTAAAACACCCAGAATCCGTTGCCGGTTAAATTTTAAAAAGGAAAGTAGATAAGGGAGGAAGACCAACATGAAAAAAATCGGATTTGTGGATTATTATCTTTGGAATTTTCACGCAAACACCTATCCGGAAATGATTAAGAAGTATTCGGACGGGGAAATGGAGGTGGCGTATTGCTATGGCACAGCTGCAAACCCCCTGAATCCTGAACAGACAAGTGAGGCATGGGCAGAGACCAACGGGGTTGAGATGCTATCCTCCATTGAAGAGGTTGTGGAAAAGAGCGATTATATTATTGTCCTTTCTCCAAACAACCCGGAACAGCACAGAGCACTTTGTGAAATTCCTTTAAAAAGCGGAAAGCCGGTGTATATTGACAAAACCTTCGCACCGGACGCCGAGACCGCCAAAGAAATTTTTGCCATTGCAGATGCCCACGGCACACCCTGCTATTCTTCTTCTGCATTGTTCTTTGCGGACGAGCTGAAAGACCTTCAGAAGGAAAACGTGGAGTATATGACAAGCTTTGGTTCCGGCGGCTATGAGACCCACTCCATTCACCAGATTGAACAGGTGGTAACGTTTATGGGGAGAGACGCCGAAAGCGTCATGTATACGGGAACGGAAAAATTCCCTTCCTTCAAGGTACGGTTTGCAGGAGACCGGTATGCGGATATCATCATGATGCCCGGCAGATTCCGGATGCACGTAGGCTATGGGGACGGCAAGGCTGTGGATTACACCGTGGACTCCCCGATCTTTGATCGGCTGGTGGAAAATATGGTAAAATTCTTCCGTACCACGGAAATTCCTGTACCCCATGCGCAAACGGTGGAGGTCATTGCGATCCGCGAGGCAAGCATCCGGGCAAAGGAAACCCCCTTCGTGTGGGTGGATATTCAAAAATAAGCACCGTTTGTACCGGCAGTGCCTTGGTGAGGCACGCCGGGAAGGCTTCAAGGAAAAATATACTGCGGGCGTATCTTCTTTTGGTTTTATTTGTAGGGGGTACGCCCCTTTTTCCTTGCAAAAAAATACGGGACATGGTATAATGATTGCAGGTTGGCACCTGTTTTTTAATAAATTAGGAGGAGCTTGTATGAAAAAATATAGATTTTCAATTTTGGTCAACTGCAATATAGCCGATACCATAAGAGCAACAGACATGCAGCAGGATTTTCAAAAATTGTACGAGGATCATGGCTTCATTATGTTGCCGGATGGATATTCGGAAGACGGGCAGGCTACCCGATTGGTTATTCATTGCCATGGGGCAGGGGGAACCGTGACAACGGATGATTCCCAGGTCGAACATACGGCAATCACCCAGTATCTTGTGGCAAACGGGTATGCTGTGATGGATGTGAATGGATTACCTGATGCCTACGCAAAGGAAAAGGGTATCGACATCCGGAATAATATAGGTAGCCCCATAGCCATCAGAAGCTATGTGAAGGCGTATCACTATTGTATGGAAAAATTCAATCTATTGCCGGAGGTTTTCGTGCACGGTGGCTCCATGGGCGGTATTTCCAGCACAAATTTAGTGTTAAGCGGCATGATTCCGGTAATTGCCCATTCCGCCTATTGCCCTGTTCTGGATACGTATCATCAAATTTTTCTGCACCCATGGAGTGACGGACTGCCGAAGTTCGCCCTGGGGAAGCTGTATGGCTTAGAACAAGATGACAAAGGGGAATACATATATGACGAGAACAAAGTGGCAGGCTATAATCCGGCGAAAAATAAAAAAGCAGAAGTTTATCCTGTGCCGGTGAAGTTCTGGCACTGTGCGGATGACGGCGTGGTTTCCTACGAAACCACAAGAAGGTTTGTGGATACCATCAGGGAAAACGGGGGCATTGCATATTTAAGAACGTTTTCCTACGGAGGGCATGAACCACAATTGGTCGGCGAGTTTATAAAAAATCCCTGTGGGTGTGGTTCTTTAGAGGGGAAGGAAATTCAAATCACACCTGCGGTGGAGGAAACATTTATTTGGATACGGAATTTTAGTTAGAATTTTTATCAGAAAAAGGGAGGAAAAAGGTATGCAAATTGAAGTAAGGGATGCGGCTATACGGTTTACGGGAAGATGGGAAATCGGCGAAAAGGCGGCAACCACAACGGCACCGGGCGGCATGATTGAAATTGCATTTAAAGGAACGGCTGCGGTGCTGCGTTTTGATATGGAAATGAATATGCCCCCATATCCCCACGTATGGATTTCGGTGGATGACGGGGCAAAAATCGAAGCGGCACTTTCTCATGTGCTACGGGTGGAAGCGCCGGATGACGGAAACCATGTAATTCGGGTTATTTATAAGGGTGCAGTGGAGATTCAGCATCGGTGGTATCAGCCGCTTATCGGTAAATTACGGTTTACGGGAGTAGAAGCGGATGCACCCGGCGTATTGCCGGAAGACCCGCGTAAAATCATTGAGTTTATCGGCGATTCCATTACAGAAGGCGTGCTGATTGATGCGATGTATGAATTTGAGCAGTTTAATCAGAATAACCGCCCAAATCAGGACGATTCGACGGCTACATATGCGTATCTGACGGCGATGGAGCTTGGGATGAAGCCGGTGATTATGGGTTATGGTGCCGTGGGCGTCACAAGAGGCGGCTGTGGCAGTGTGCCAAAGGCAAGCGAGGCGTATCCGTATAATTTTAACGGCTCACCTGCGAAAGCACAGAACCCGGAATTGATTGTTATCAATCACGGTGCCAACGACCGCAGAATGCCGGTGGAGCTTTATATTTCCGAGTATAAAACGCTACTGGAGGTCGTGCGGGAGGTGAATCCGGATGCCAAAATAGTGGTACTCAGTGCATTCTGCGGTGTATATCCGGCAGAACTTCGGGCACTTGTGGAGGCGTTTAACCGAGAAAGAGGAGACGCGGTTTACTTTATTGATTCCACCGGCTGGATTCCGGAAGAACCGCTACATCCGCTTCGGGACGGGCACCAAATCGTTGCACAGCATCTGACTCATGCACTGCGGGAGATTCTGTAGTAAAAAAGCTATGCACAATCCATGATGTTGAGGACAGTGCGGCACCGTCGCATCTTGAATGCTGTTTTGCAAAGGAGACTACGATTTATGCGTGAAGAAATTTTGAAAAATCCAAAAACAAAGTATCGCAGTGTACCTTTCTGGGCTTGGAACGGCGAACTAAAAAAGGAACGGCTCTTAGAAGAAATTGAAGCGTTTCAGGTGATGGGTTTCGGCGGTTTTTATATGCATGCACGCTGTGGCTTACAAACGCCTTACCTCGGAGATGCATTTATGGAAGCTGTTCGGTTTTGTACGGAAGAAGCCGCAAAGCGAGGCATGTACGCCCATTTATATGACGAAGACAGGTATCCCTCCGGTCATTGCGGCGGTAAAATTACAAAAAATCCGGCATTTATGGGACGCCAGCTTTCTCTTCGCTTTGCACCGAAGACGGACGCCCTCAAAGAAGAGGATGCCATAAGAGAAAAAAGACCGTACCTTGTAGGACGGTATGATATCACTTTTGCGCAAGACAATACAATGCGTGCATATTCCATGCTTTCAGAAGGCGAAACTGCAAAAAATACAGAGGTATGGATCTACAGCACCCTTTTGCCCCAAAGCGGCTGGTATAACGGCTCCAATCATCCGGATGTTTTAAATCCGGAGGCAACAAAAGCCTTTATTCGCGAAACACACGAAAAATATAAAGCGACCGTCGGCGGTGCTTTTGGCAATGTAATTCCTTCTGTTTTTACCGATGAACCGAACATCGGACATGTGGGCTGGTTTGATATCGGTTTTACGGACAGTTTGTCCATGTTCTGGACAAGAAGTATACCGAATTTGTACCGGGAAAAATACGGCGAAGATTTAGTGGCGGTGCTTCCCGAAGTCTTTTACAATTGGGCAGACAAGGAAAACTACGGCGTTCGGTATCGGTTTCTGGATTTGACGGCAGAGCTTTTCAAGGTCGCTTATTCGGAGCAGCTCGCTACTTGGTGTGAAGAAAATCATTTGCTTTGCACAGGACATTTTAACACAGAAGCAACTTTGGCGGGACAGACCAGCAATTCCGTTGATACGATGCGACAGTATGCGCCTTACCACGTGCCCGGTGTGGATTTTCTTTTCGAGAAAGTGGAGCTTACAACAGCAAAGCAGGCACTTTCCGCCGTCCACCAGTACGGACGGGAAATGTGCATGACGGAGCTTTACGGCGGCGCACGTTGGGGTTGCGATTTCCGCCGCTATAAAATGCAGACAGATTGGCAAACGGCACTGGGACTTACGCTTCGCGTACCCCATCTTGCATTCTATTCCATGGAAGGCGAAGCGAAACATGATTATCCTGCATCCATTGGCCCACAGTCTCCATGGTATAAAGAATTTTCTGTTTTGGAGAATCATTTTGCCCGAACAGCGACAGCAATGAGTGAGGGAGATCCCGTCATTAAAATCGGTGTGATACATCCCATAGAAACGTTTTGGCTGGGATTAGGTTTAGATAAAAAAGCAGAAAAAAGAAGTGCGCGCATTGAAGACATCTTCCAAAACACAGCCGAATGGCTTATGCGCAGTCACTTGGATTTCGACTATATTTCCGAAGCCCTTCTGCCCACGCTTTGGGATGGCGAAAAAATCGGGAAAATGCAGTATGAAGCCATTATCGTTCCGGGTTGTCAAACCCTTCGCCGGACAACGGCGGAAATGCTGGAAGTCTTTTCGGGAAACGGCGGAAAAGTCGTTTTTATCGGAGCTTGCCCTGCCTTTTCGGATGGAATTCCCTCGGATATAATACGTCCCCTTTTCGAAAAATCCATTTGCGTACCCCCTGAGAAATTTGCACTTATTGACGCCTTGGAAGACCATCGGACCGTAGAAATCCGAAAAAATAAAAATAACTTTAATTTTGAAGGCGTAGCGGCAGAGGACTATGTATATGGCCTTCGAAAGGATGCCGAAGGCGGCTGGCTGATGATAGCGTGTGCCGCACCGAAGGAAAATTATGACATTACCGCACCCGAAAAGCTATACATAAAAATCAAAGGTGAACACAAGGCGTGTCTGTATAACACGGTGGATGCCAAGCGCGAAGCATTGGCATATAAGACAGAAGACGGATACACCTATATAGAAAAGGATGTACAGCCTCTTGAGAGCCTACTCATTCGCCTTGGAGAAGATGTAGAACCGGAAGAAACGACCGTTTACGAAAAGCGGATTTCCCTTGGAGAAAAAGCGGCATACCGTCTTTCGGAAGAGAACGTTCTCGTTTTAGATATGGCGGAATATGCACTGGACGATGCTGTATTTGCTGAAAAAGAAGATATATTTAAAATCGGCGACATAATTTGTGCATCCCTCGGATGGGAACCGAACCGCGGGAAATACACCCAGCCGTATATAAAACAGCATGAAGACGCCCATGCTTTAAGACTTCGGTATCGGTTTGAAAGTGAAGTGGAAACGGTTGCCGCGCTCGGTATTGAATTTCCGGAGAAAACGGATGTATCACTGAACGGTGTACCGCTCGGAAAAGAGACGGCCGGATACTACATAGACCATGCAATTCGCCGTCTGCCGGATTTGAAAATCCGAAAGGGAGAAAATGTGCTGGAAATCAAGATGCCTTTTACCCATCATATACAACCGCAGGTTCTGTATCTCCTGGGAGAATATGGCGTACGTGTGCGTGGTTCACATGCTTGCATTACGGCGAAAGAAGATATTCTTTATATCGGTGATGCCGCCACACAGGGTCTTCCTTTTTACGGCGGAAACATCCAATATATTTTCGAAACGGAAACAGAGGCTTGTACGGCACGTCTTTCCTGTAATTACTTCCGTGCTGCGGCACTCAAAGTTTCTATGGATGAAAAAGATGTGGGGTTTATCTTTTCCCCGCCTTACGAAAGCCCTGCTTTTGCACTTTCGGAAGGAAGACACACCATTACGGTTACGGCCCTGGGCACCAGAGAAAACACCCTTGCTCCGCTTCATGCCGTGCAGGAAAAAGGGTGGTATGCCTACTGGCAATACCGGCCGGCAGAGAATGCACATACAGAAGGATACAATTTGCCAAAGCTCGGTATTTTGAAAGCACCTTCGCTTTTGGTTTACAAGGAAAAAGCCGACAAAAGCACTGGATAACTTTTGCGGCTTTAGCCTATTTATTCATTGGAATATTGCTCAATAAATTCTACGACGGGTGTAGGGTCCGTAAGACCGTGGGGATGATGGCCGCCGCCGGGTTTAAGAAAAACGGCAACCGGAATCCCTGCCTCGTCATAGGCATCCTTTAAAAGCTTTCCGTTTTCATCAAAGGGAACACCCATATCACTGTCACCCCAAACGAGCACTGCCGGAATGCGGGCTTTTACAAGTGCAGGGAGATAATCCATGGGGTGGTCGCGGAAGGATAGTAAATCGGTTAGCGTCAAGCCTCTTTCTTTTGTAAATTCATCCATTAAGTAGGAATTCGATTTTCCAAGTGCAGCCGGACAGGACAGAAAATTCAAAACCGCAGCATCGAGATACATACAGGAAACAAGCTCGGGATACTTCCCGGCAAGATAGATTGCCTGGATGCCGCCTGCACTCATGCCAATCGGCACGCCTTTTGCGGAAAGCCCCAGCTTTTCGTGCAAATATCTTGCCAGTGCCGCCTGTGCCTCGGTGTCTTCATCCAAGCACCAACGGGTTTTTGTTTTGATGCTTGCAAGATGATACCCCCGTTTTAAAAGTTCGATTTCCATTTCGGGAAAGGCACCGAAATACTCTGTTTTTAGCGCCCATTTCCCGTTTTCTGTTCCCTTTTCTGGAAAGACAACTATATATTCTCTATCCATCATTATGCCTGCTTCAATCGGAAAGCCTTTCCAAGTGCCTTCGATTGGTTCGCCGTTCCATTGCTTCATTTTATGCTACATCCTCTCTTGTTTTTCTCAGTATAGCACAAACGAATCATTTTGTCAATGGCATCGAGTTTTGGTAGCGATACAAAGGCAATCATTATTAAAGATGCGGTAAGGATAGCTAAGGCGGGGGAAATGATTACAGTCGGACAATAAACCGGTATTTATATCCGTTAGAACAGAAAGAGAGGGCTTGTTTCGATGGAGACAAGCCCTCTTTGATATAAGATTCAATTTAGAAAATACGGCGAGCGGCATAAAGTGACCGGTTTGCCATACTATCAATGCTAATCGTTCTGCCGGTTTGCGGTGCGTGGATATATGTTTCGTTGCCCACATAGATACCAACATGTCCTGCACTGCGGAAGAACACAAGGTCGCCCGGCATGAGGTTTGCTCGGTCAACCGACCGGCCGACGGTAATCTGGGAATATGTTGTCCGCGGCAGAGAAACGCCGAAATGTCTGTACACATACTGCACAAATCCGCTGCAATCAAAACCGGAAGGCGTTGAGCCGCCCCACACATAGGGGACACCGATAAAATTCTTTGCGTAGGCAACAATCTGTGAGCCCATGGAACCGTCATAGGAAGTGGCTGCCGGTACACTCGATGACGAGTATGACGATGACGAACCGGAAGAACCGGAACGGTTCGATGTGGTGTTTCTGGGAACCACAATCGGCTCCGGCACCTCACTGCGGTCAAACACAATCAAATCCTTATGCACATATCCGAGAGAACCGTCCACCCGGATTTTACACCAGGAGCCCTCTGTGGCGACAACGCTGACCGGGTCTGCCAGATATAGCTCGCCGACGACTGCGGCATCCATTGCCGGTACCTGCCGGATATTGATAACGTCTCCGGCGGCATACCCGGTGGTATCAGCCGAAGCGGTTATTGCAAACAAAAGTGCTGACGCAGAGAATGCGGCGGCAAGAATTGCAAATTTTTTAAACATATGAAGCCTCCGAATGTATAAAACTTGATCTTATATTAATAAGTATAACACAATGTTCTTCGTCTGTCAAATTTTCTTAAAAAACGCGTCGGACAGAATGGATTGATCGGTCGAGAGGATCGATGGAAACACTGCGTCCGGAATTGGGTGCGTGAATGTACGTATCGTTCCCTATATAGATACCTACATGACCGCCACCTCGGAAAACAATGATGTCGCCGGGCTGCATATCGGCAGTGCTGACGGCATAGCCGCTGTACATCTGGCTGTAAGAAGTGCGGGGGAGAGAAATCCCGAAATATTTGTACACATACTGTACAAAGCCACTACAATCAAAGCCGGAGGGGGAAGAACCGCCGTATACATACGGGACGCCAAGGAATTTTTTAGCATATTCCACCACGTTCTGCCCGGCAGAAGAAGCAGTGGTCTCTGTTTCTTGTGTGGGCTGTGCGGCGTCTGCATCCTTTGCGGCCGCTTCGTCGGGGGTGACGCTTACATAATTACCGAAAATAAAACCGGTTTTGTCATCATATTGAATCTTACACCAACCGTCCACATATCCGATTACCGTTACGTTCTGCCCGTACGTGAGCTGACCGATAACTGCACTGTTTGGTGCTTGCCGTACATTCAGGTTACTTGCGGTTATAACACCTGTATCTGCGTATGCGATTGTGGAGGTAAGAAGTATGATAGCGGCAGTCAATACCGCGTATGTTTTCCTTTTCATAAATAGTCCTTTCTGTACTGAATCGGCATAGTCCGTTTCTGTGTTACAGGCTATAGTATAACATAAATATTTCATTTTGTCAAACTTTTTTAACAATTTTTAAATAAAATAGAAAAAGTTGAATTTAAAGACAAATAAAAAACCTTGAAAAACAAAGGTTTTTAGCGTAAAAAAAGAAAAATAAAAATGTAATATTTAAAAGCTTGTAAATTTGTGACAAGTTTGTTATAATAAAGTTGTTTCCAATTTTATTATAACAAGGAACGGAGAAAATACATGTTTACAAGGAAAAGCTTTGCAAATCATTATGAAGGAATAATAGAACCATTTAAAATCATTGGCAATATGTATTTTGTGGGCACATTCCCGGCCTCGTCTCACCTGGTGGATACGGGGGATGGATTGATTCTCATTGATACAGGGTATAGCGACACGTTATTCCTTCTCGTCAATTCTATTTACAAACTTGGCTTTTCTCCCTATGATATCCGATATATTATCCATACCCATTGGCACGGAGACCATACAGAGGCAACGGCGGCACTTGTGCATATGACGGGTGCAAAAACGATGATCGGTGAAAAAGACGCAATAAAAGCCGGACAGTATTTTGAGGCAGATACATTGCTTCGGGAGGGTGACGTGGTACGGCTTGGAAATACAGCTATCGAAGTGATGGAAACGCCCGGACATACGAAAGGTTGCATTTCGCTGTTCTTTAAAACGGAAGAGGACGGAAGGACGTATCGGGTAGGTACATTCGGCGGTGCCGGTGCCAATACCCTTTCTGCCGGACATTTTGATTATCCCGGATGCCGGGAGGATTACAGAGCGTCCATAAACCGTCTCCGACAGAAAAAAGTGGATGTTTTCATCGGCAATCATGTTTGGAATAATGATACGGAGGCAAAGGCGGCTGTTTTGAAGAATACAGGCGAAAACCTGTTTGTTGACAGTAATCTCTGGGGTACATTTCTCGATTATTGTGAAAAAAGGCTGGATACCTTGATACAAAAGGAAAGCGAAAAGTAAAGGAGAACAGTATGGCATATATTTTAGGCATTGAATCCTCCTGCGATGAAACGGCGGCATCTGTTTCCCTGGACGGACGCGAAATTTTAAGCGATGTCGTATATTCGCAGGCGGACATTCATAAAAAATACGGCGGCGTGGTACCGGAGATTGCTTCTAGGAATCATATTCTTTCCGTCACGCAAGTAATCGAAGAGGCAATCGGAAAGGCAGGCATACAGAAGGAAGAGCTGGATGCGGTGGCAGTAACGGTACGACCGGGTCTCATCGGTGCACTGCTGGTTGGGCTTTCTGCCGCAAAGGGCTTTGCCTATGCGCTTGGGAAGCCGCTTGTGCCGGTTAATCATCTACATGGACATATTGCGGCAAACTATATTGCAGATAAGACGCTGGAGCCGCCCTTTATCTGTCTGGTCGCTTCGGGTGGGCACAGCCATGTGGTAGAGGTGACGGACTATAATCGGTTTACGGTCCTGGGTGCTACCATGGACGATGCGGCAGGGGAAGCCTTTGACAAGGTTGCCCGCGTGCTGGGGTTAGGGTATCCCGGCGGACCGGCAGTGAGCCGCTGTGCGGAAAACGGACAGGCGACGATTCCGTTTCCGAGACCGATACACGGGCGTGATTTCAGTTTTAGTGGCGTGAAAACAGCCGTAATCAATTATGTGCATAAAGCAGAGCAAAAGGGAGAAGCTGTATGTAAAGAAGATGTGGCGGCATCCTTTCAGGCGGCCATTGTGGATGTGTTGACGACGGTAACGGTGGCGGCGGCAAAAGAAAAGGGAATGAAAAAAATTGCACTTGCCGGCGGTGTGGCGGCAAATCAGTGTTTACGTCTTTCGCTGGAAAAAGCAGCAAATGCGGCGGGAATGCGGCTGTATATGCCACCCCTGTCCCTATGTACGGACAATGGAGCGATGATTTCCTGTGCCGGCTACTACGCATACAGAGCCGGAGAACGGGCACCGCTTTCTCAGAATGCCTTTGCTTCATTATAATAAACACAGAGGGGCATATGCAACGAATGCATAATGCCCCTTATATAATAAACAGCCGCGGCTGTACAATAGTATTCTATGAAAAAGGAGGGGAAAGCG
Organism: Oscillospiraceae bacterium; assembly: GCA_015068765.1. Classification (GTDB taxonomy): domain Bacteria; phylum Bacillota; class Clostridia; order UMGS1883; family UMGS1540; genus SIG447. The sequence continues at coordinate 14,927 of SVJY01000024.1, read as the reverse complement.
TGACCGGGAGGATTGTAAAGGAACCGAATTTACCGCAGGGCAAAGTGGGAGTGGCTGTTTCGGCAATACCGATTGCGGGTATAACTTGTATTGTACCGCCCCCGATAAGTGTACTGCCGCCGTCTATGCAGTGCCATGCCGACCTGCAGCTATGTCATCTTGGTGATAGGTTTATGCTGGCGGCACCGGAGGTATATACCTTTTATAAAGACACGCTTTCGCCGTTCGGTTTTGAAATACTTTGCGGAGAAACGCCTGTGGGCAGTACCTACCCTAAGGATGTGGCATATAATATAGCGAGAGTAGGGAATGCTGCTTTTCTACATCCGGATTATGCAGACCCGGTTGCCCTGCGGTTTTTCCGTGCAGAAGAGATTGAAATCATTCCGGTCCGGCAAGGGTATACCAAATGTGCCGTCCTGCCGGTGGATGCACAGGCACTGATAACCGCAGACCCCGGAATAGCCCGTGCGGCACAATCAGCCGGCGTAGAGGTGCTTAAGATTCAGGAAGGCGGCGTAGAGCTTGCCGGCTTCCCTTATGGATTTTTAGGCGGTGCGGCAGGCAAGATAGCGGCGGACACCGTGTATGTGACCGGGCGTCTTCTTCACCACCCGTCCCGAAAGGAAATTTATGCTTTTTTGCAAAAAAGGGGCATAAAAATCAGGGAAAGAAGCATTCCTATACCCATAGACATAGGTTCCGTTCTTCCGCTTTTGACAGAGTAGAGGGAGAGCGGTGCCCGGAAGGGGAGAATAATTTGCAGCACAAATTGACGGTCGCAGGGACCATGCCGAACGGGAGAATTCCCAGCGTCCGTGGTGTGAAAGTGGAGAATGAAACGGAAGGCGTTGTTTTCACGGCGACCTCCGAAGAAGATATGCAAAGGCTGAAACGCCTTTTGGCACTACAGCTGGCGGAGTTTATAACGCGGGAATATGAAGAGAAAAGCCTGTCGGATTATATTGATGCGGCACACCCGTATTTTCTGCCGGGAGAACGGCAACATATTCTGCATAAGGCGAGTCTCGCCATGCAGAAGCAATCCCCGGCAAACCGAACCCGGTATGTGGAAAACCGTCTGTATACTTTTTTGGCGGATTCTGAGATGTTGTCGCTGGAAGGCTTTTTGAATTTCCGATTAAAGGACTATAAGGAGCTATTGAAAAAAACAGCGAAAACGGCAGTGGAGCTATATTTGGCGGAAAGGGAGTACGAGGAATTCATCACACTGCTTAAATATTTTGTGAGTACACAGGTGACGGAAGAGCCCGTCCTTCACGTGGTCGCAGAGACGGGAGGCCGATTTTCGCTCTACGGCAAAAATGGGGAAAACGTACAGTCGCTTTGTGATGCGGTCGCCGAATGGAGCGATACGACAGGTATGACGGAGGAAGACGTGCTTCTGAGCACCCTGATTACTGCGGCCCCGCGGGAAATCACATTTCATCGCATTGAAAATGTTGGAAATGTGCAGCTGCTTGAAACGGTGATGAAGGTTTTTCCGGGAAGGGTGCATATGTGTGAAAGATGTCCACTTTGCGAATCGGGAAAGAAAGAGGAAGAATAAAAAATTTCAAAAAAAACTTGCAAGGAGAAAAGAATGCTGGTATAATTATCCTATTAAATCAATAGGAGGTTTTTTAAAATGAAAAAAATTGCAGGAATTTTGGCTGCTCTGATGATTCTCACGATGCTCGGCGGCTGCTACAAATCCGATACGATGTTCCGATTTACATCTAACGGCGGCGTAGAAGTTACGTCTACGTTTCTTGCTACAGAGGAAACATTCGTGTCAACGCAGGTGACACCGGAGATGATTGTGGAAGATTTTTCCGAAGAAGATTTGGCGTCGTATATGGAAACCAACAACATAACCGAGACAGGGAAAAGATTGGAACTGTCCATAGTGGATGAAAATGGCAACGTAATAAAGGAAAGCGGTATCCCGAAGCCCACGCCGGTCCCGGAAATAATGCCTGACGCAGAAGGCACAGAGGACGAAGCAAGCACAGAAACGATCGGAGAGACGAATGCAGATACAGCGGAAGAAACGTCGTCTGCAAACAAGGAAGATATGACCGGTACACGGCTCCGCATGCGGTTCGATAGCTTGGATGCAGTAAGTAAGTCCTTCTTGTTGGGGAAGTATATGCAGTCCTTCGGCACCGTGTCACTGGCAAAGGATGAAAGCGGCTTCGGCTTGGATATGCAGCAGAAACAGACCTTACTGGGTACAAAGTATATTGTATCGGGCAAAATCAGCTTGTACGGTGTTTACAACGGATACGGTCTGGAAGAAAATGAAGAATTTCAGGAAAAACTGACCAATGCATCCAACAGCGTTACCTTTAAATTTCCCTTCCTAACACTGGTGGAAAGCCGTGGTACGGATGAAAAGAGTATGCTGGGACAGACTATGACCTGGACAGCAACCAAGGATGCACCGGAAAGAGAAGTTAATTTTGAGGTAACGGTTATCAATCCGCTGATTTTCGGTATGGCGGTCGTCATTGTGCTCCTGGTTCTGGCGATTATTCTGATTCTTTTGCGTGCAAAGAAGAGTAAGAAGGATGAACCGGATAGTTATTATATGGATTAAGAAGGAAATCTGATTCCCGTATTTGATGGGGAAGACGATACAGAAGACTTCGATGAGGACTACGACGAGATGTTGGAAGAGGAAGCACTTGCTACCGATGCAGCGGAAGAGGAAGACTTAGAAGTTCCGGAAACGTTCATCGAAGAAGAAACGGTTACAGAAACCGAAGAAGAACAGGAATAAGCTATATTTTCAACCGCCCCCGAACTTTGGGGGCGGTTTTCGTTATACAAATAAATATAGCGTAGCAGTCAAAAACTACTACGCTATAACTTTCTGCATTTTTCGGTTTATTTTTCCTGAAGCTTTGCGAGGGTGTAGAAGTACCCTTTATTTTCCATCAGAGCGTCATAGGTGCCGATTTCCACACATTTCCCGTTTTTCATAACCACAATACGGTCTGCGTTACGGATGGTGGACAGGCGATGTGCCACAACGAAGGTGGTGCGGCCGTGGATCAGCTTGTCCATCGCCTCCTGCACTTTATGCTCGGAAACATTGTCCAGTGCGCTGGTAGCCTCGTCCAGCAGAATAATCTGAGGATCCCGGATCATGGCACGGGCAATGGCAATACGTTGCTTTTGTCCGCCGGAAAGCCTGCCGCCTCGCTCACCAATCTGGGTATGTATGCCGTCAGGAAGCTCGTCAACCAGTTCACGGAGATTGGCAAGGTCAATCACCCGATTAATCTCTTCATCCGTGACATGGGACAGACCGTAGGCGATATTATCCCGAATACTGCCGGAGAACAGGATGTTCGTCTGTGAAACGACAGCAATATGCCGGCGGTAGGCTGTGAGGTTAATATCTCGGATATCTCTGCCGTCCACAGTCAGCGTGCCTTCCGTGGGGAAGTGGAAGCCGATAAGCAGATTCAGTGCTGTAGTCTTGCCGGAACCGGATTCACCCACAAAAGCAATATATTCGCCTTGCTTTACGGTCAGAGAAAAATCGTTCAGAACATGAACGGAGGGGTCATCGGGATATGTAAAGCCGACACGGTCAAAAACAAATGCACCGTTTACCTCTGTTACACGTTTCTTGCCCCGGTTGTTTTCAATATCGTCAGAGGCAAGAATTTCCGAAATAGAGCCCAGAGATTCAAAGCCTTTGGAAATTGTAGGATATAGGGTCAGAAGACCGCTTACATTACCAAGAAGCTGATTAAAGTAGCTCTGGAATAAAGCAATTTCACCCACAGAGATTTTTCCTTTATAAGCAAGAATACCCGTAAAGCACAGACACGCCAGCTGAAAGGTCTGGAACGCCACAAAGGACGAGGAGCCGAATAACGTCTGAATCGTATCGGTCCGCACAGCCTTTTCCTGTACTTCATGGAGACGGGTGTTAATTCTCTTTGTTTCAATCCTTTCCAGACCGTGTGCCTTGGTAACAGGAATCATCTCCACCATTTCGGATACGCCTGCCGACATATGCTCAATTTCCTTGCGAAAATCCGAAACGGTCCGGCTGATGTTACCGCGGAAGCCACGGATTAAAAAGGCGGCCACGGGAATCGTCAACAGAAAGAAGAGGGCAACCAAAGGACTGTGCAGCAAGGTGATTGCGGCAAAAACCAAAATATTCAGAATGGATTGGGTGACATTCGTGACCATGGTTTTGGACAAAGCCTCAATATTATCCACGTCACGAAGAATTTTGGACTGGATACGCCCGGAGGAAAGATTTTTATGGAAGGAGATCGTAAGATGCTGCAGCTTCCGAACAAGGGAAGCGCGCAGACGCATTTCGATATCCCGGACAGCCCGGCTTGTGAAATACGTTTCACACTGCTGGGAGGGGACATTCTGAATGACAACCACAGCACCGATTCCGAAATAAATCAGAATATTCCGCAGCGTTTCCGGCCGGGGGTTCATGGCTTCATTGATAATAGCTGATGTAATCAGCGGCAGAATCCAGACGGGGAGGTTTTTGATTACAAAAAATACCACCGACATAAAATAACGGAACAGATTGTCCTGGAACAGGAGCAACAGTGTTTTTAGCGGCTTTTTCTTTGCATCACACCTCAGAAAGATTTCTTCAAAGTCGTTCTTCTTTTTACGCATAATGACCACTCCTTTTTTAGTTTGCAATACTGCTTTTTCCTAAAATATGCTGAGAGGTTTTTCTGAGTATAGCTAATTTTAGCATGGTCGCTACTTTATGTCAAGCGTTTTGGGAAAATATTATATTACGTTTCTGTTACAGGGTTCCAGCGATATCGAGACAGGTCGACACAACCGTTTTTGACGGGAATACCGTCCCCTTCTAAAAGGTGAATTTGCATATTTTCGCCGCCGAATGCAAAAGCGGATGAAACTGCCCCTTCCCGGTTTACAACACGGTAACAGGGAATCGATGCAGGGTCGGGATTGACATGGAGTGCATACCCGACCACCCGTGCCCAACGGGGATTGCCGGCCAAAGCGGCAACTTGTCCATAGGTGGCAACCTTGCCTCGCGGTATCCGGCGGACGACAGAATAAATACGTTCAAAAACAGTATCAGCCATTATAAGCCTCCCAAAAGATGCGAAACGCTGTAGGTAATGCGATTTCGGTGTTCATTTCTGACGGATTTACCCAATGGAAGGTGTCCGGCATTTTCCGGCAGGGAATGATATAACAGGTCATGTCCCATTCTGCATGGGTAAATATGTGTACACGTTCCAGTGAACGTAAGGGTGCTTCCGGCTCTGTGCTCCAGCCTTCTGCTTGACGGACGGCTTCATCAGGGGATAGCCGCCCCGGCACGTTGGGAAATTCCCATAGCCCGGCAAGAAGACCCTTATCTTCCCGCTTTTGGACGGCAGTTTTTTCCTTACAGGTCAGGAGAAAAACGGTTTTTTCATATTTTTTCCGTTCCTTCTTCGGTGCTTTCACGGGTAAGTCTTCTTGCGTGCCCATCTTTTTGCCAAGACAAATATCGGTAAGCGGACAGGCATCACATCGGGGAGAACGGGGTGTACACACAATAGCACCAAGTTCCATGATGCTCTGGGTAAAATCACCGCATCTGCCTTTGGGATAAACCTGCCGCAGTGCGGCAGTTACTTCTTTTTTAATATGTGGAGAAGTAACGGGGGCGTGGGAATCGGTCACACGGGCAGAAACACGGAGAACATTACCGTCCACGGCCGGCTCCGGTGCTTCAAAACAAATAGAGGAAATAGCTCCGGCTGTATATTCCCCTATGCCGGGCAGAGCGAGGATGTCTTTATATGCTGTGGGAAACTGACCGCCGTGTTGCTTCATAACGATTTTTGCCGCTTTTATTAAGTTTCGGGCACGACTATAATATCCAAGCCCTTCCCAGAGCTTGAATACAGCCTCCTCCTCAGCTTCTGCCAGTGTGTGGATATCGGGAAAGGCCTGCAAAAACCGCAGAAAATATCCACGGACGGCTTCCACACGGGTCTGTTGCAGCATGATTTCCGAAAGCCATACATGATAGGGCTGTTTGTCCTGTCGCCAGGGAAGCACTCTCGCGTTCTCTGCAAACCAGGGGAGAAGAAGGTTGGGTAGTGCCTTGTAAATAGAAGCGATATTTTTTTTCATTGTCTTGATTCCTTGGAATAAATGTTCACAGTCAGTATATCATTTTCCGGTTTGAAAGTCAAGGATCAAGGCTTTATTGTGCGAAAAGACGTACTTAGTAAAAGTATTTTTCAAAAAAGCAAAAAATATTTCATTTTTTTCTTGACAAGACCAAAATTCTATGGTACAATAACTATCTGCATCATAAGAATGGATAATTATGCATATTTGTGCAGATTGGCGTTCTTATTTGCAATGAAAGCAAAGAAGCTTTTCCTATATAATTATATGAGAAGTTATCCGGTATAAATTGTAATTTTAAAATGAGGTGAGATTTTATGGTACATCCCGTGCAACTCGGCAAGAACACACGCATGAGCTATTCCAAAATCGGTGAAGTATTGGAGATGCCCAATCTAATCGAGGTGCAGAAGAATTCTTACAAGTGGTTTATCGAGGAAGGAATTAAAGAAGTTTTCCATGATGTGTCGCCAATTACCGATTATACCGGGAACCTCGTCCTGGATTTTATCGATTATTCATTGGACGATAAGCCCAAGTACAGCATCCCGGAATGCAAGGAGCGTGACGCAAACTATGCCACGTCGCTTCGTGTAAAGGTACGTCTGCGTAACCTGGAAACCGGTGAAATCAAAGAACAGGAAATTTTCATGGGCGATTTTCCGCTGATGACGGAGCAGGGAACCTTTATCATTAACGGTGCAGAGCGTGTTATCGTCAGCCAGCTCGTCCGTTCTCCCGGTATCTATTTTGAAGAGACATTTGATAAAGTGGGCAAGAAGCTGTTAAACTCCACAGTTATTCCCAACAGAGGTGCATGGCTGGAATATGAAACCGATTCCAATGATGTGCTTTGGGTTCGTGTGGACAGAACCAGAAAACTGCCGATAACCGTTTTGCTCCGTTCCCTCGGTCTTGTAACCGATCAGGACATTACCGGTCTTTTCGGCGAGGATGAGAGACTGCTCACAACCATAGAAAAAGATGCGGCAAAAACAGAGGAAGAGGCACTGTTTGAAATTTACCGTCGTCTGCGTCCGGGTGAACCGCCTACGGTGGAAAGCTCTCGGTCTCTTCTGAATATGCTGTTCTTCGATCCGCGTCGGTACGATTTGGCTCGCGTGGGGCGTTATAAATTTAACAAGAAGCTGGCTATCGCAGCGAGAATTACAGGCTGTGTGGCAGCGGAAGATATTATTGATGAACGTACAGGCGAAGTGATTGTGGCCGCAGGCGAAGCAATCAGCCGTGCACAGGCGGAAGAGGCAGAACGTGCCGGTGTAAATCTCGTTCATGTTGCCATCGACGATAAAAATACGGGCGAAAGCAAGGTTATTAAAATCTTTTCCAATAATATGGTGGATTTAGAAGCCTTCCTTCCTTTTGATCCCTCTGATATGGAAATCCACAGTAAGGTGCGTCGGAGCGTTCTGGAAGAAATTCTGGCAGAAAATGAAAGCGAAGAAGAAATCCGTGCGGCCATTCTGCGTCGGATTGATGAGCTTTCTCCGAAGCATATTACGGAGGACGATATTTTCGCTTCCATTAACTACTGCCTGAACCTGTTTGACGGTATCGGCAATGTGGATGATATTGACCACCTCGGCAACCGTCGTATCCGTGGCGTTGGAGAGCTTCTCCAGAATCAGTTCCGTATGGGTCTGGCTCGCATGGAGCGCGGTGTCCGTGAAAGAATGAGCATTCAGGATCTGGATATTGTCACGCCCCAGTCCCTGATTAACATTCGTCCCGTAGTGGCAACCATTAAAGAATTTTTCGGTTCTTCTCAGCTTTCACAGTTTATGGATCAGACGAATCCGCTGGGTGAGCTGACCCATAAGAGAAGACTTTCAGCCCTCGGTCCCGGCGGTCTTAGCCGTGAACGTGCCGGCTTCCAGGTTCGTGACGTACATTATACCCATTACGGACGTATGTGCCCGATTGAAACGCCTGAAGGACCGAACATCGGTCTTATCAACTCCCTCAGTACCTACGCACGGGTAAATGAGTACGGCTTTATCGAGGCACCGTACAGAAAAGTTATTAAAGAAGAAGGTCGTGTAACGGAAGAAATTCATTACATGACCGCAGACGTAGAAGATGAATTTATCGTGGCACAGGCCAACGAAGAGCTGGACGAAAACGGTAAGTTCATTAACAAGAAGGTAACTGCCCGTCACCGTGACGAATTTATGGAAGTAAGTCCTTTCCAAGTGGATTACATGGACGTTTCGCCGAAGCAGGTTGTTTCGGTTGCTACAACCATGATTCCCTTCTTGGAAAACGACGACGCAAACCGTGCACTGATGGGCTCTAACATGCAGAGACAGGCTGTTCCGCTTCTCCGCACCGATTCTCCGGTGGTTGGAACGGGTATGGAATATAAGGCGGCAAAGGATTCGGGCGTTGTGCTTCTGTCTCCTTGCGACGGCTTTGTAGAGAAGGTTTCTGCAAGTGAAATCGTCATCCGAGACGAGGAGGGCGAACGCCATGCAATGCGTCTTTCTAAGTTTATGCGTTCTAACCAAGGCACATGCATTAACCAAAGACCCATTGTGTCCCGTGGAGAAGTGGTGCATAAGGACGACGTGATTGCAGACGGTCCTGCCACAGATAACGGTGAAATCGCACTGGGTAGAAACGTGCTCATCGGATTTATGACATGGGAAGGCTACAATTACGAGGATGCTATCCTGATCAACGAAAAACTCGTTAAGGATGATGTCTTTACATCTATTCATATTGAAGAATACGAATCCGAGTCCCGTGATACGAAGCTGGGACCGGAGGATATTACAAGAGAAATTCCAAATGTGGGCGAGGACGCACTGAAGGATCTGGACGAACGGGGTATCATCCGTGTCGGTGCAGAGGTACGTGCAGGTGACATTCTGGTAGGTAAAGTAACGCCGAAGGGCGAAACGGAGCTGACGCCGGAAGAACGCTTGCTCCGTGCAATCTTCGGTGAAAAGGCTCGCGAAGTTCGCGATACTTCGCTTCGCGTTCCCCACGGTGAAGCCGGTATTATCGTTGACGTTAAGGTCTTTACCAGAGAAAACGGCGACGAGATGCCCCCGGGAGTCAATCAGATTGTACGTTGCTATATTGCACAGAAGAGAAAAATCTCCGTCGGTGATAAAATGGCGGGACGTCACGGTAACAAGGGTGTTATTTCCCGCATTCTGCCGGAAGAGGATATGCCCTTCCTGCCGGACGGTACACCGCTTGATATCGTACTCAACCCCTTGGGCGTACCGTCCCGTATGAATATCGGACAGGTACTGGAGGTGCACCTGGGTCTTGCGGCAAAGAAGATGGGCGTAAAAATTGCAACACCGGTCTTCGATGGTGCAACTGCCGAGGATATTGCAGAGGCATTGGAAAAAGTGGGTGCCAGACAGGACGGTAAAACGATTCTGTATGACGGCCGCACAGGTGAACCTTTTGATAATCCCGTCACAGTGGGTTATATGTACATGCTGAAGCTTCTGCATTTGGTTGACGATAAGATTCATGCCCGTTCCACCGGTCCCTACTCGCTGGTTACCCAGCAGCCGCTGGGCGGTAAGGCACAGTTTGGCGGACAGCGTTTCGGCGAAATGGAAGTTTGGGCACTGGAAGCTTACGGTGCAGCGTATACGTTGCAGGAAATCCTCACCGTTAAGTCTGACGACGTTGTTGGACGTGTCAAAACATACGAAGCAGTGGTGAAGGGTGAGAACGTTCCGAATCCCGGTATTCCCGAATCCTTCAAGGTTCTTTTGAAGGAACTGCAGAGCTTGAGCATGGATGTTAAGGTTCTGGATGAAAACGGCGAAGAAGTTAACCTCGGCGAAGCCGTGGATGATGAAATGGACGATATCATGCCGGAAGAACTGGGTGAAGGCGTTGCAGGCGAAGCGGGTGACTTTGAGCGTGCAGGCTACAGTGAGGTAGATGAGGATGCACTTCTCATGGATGCACTGGGTCTCGGTACGGTAGAGCCGGTAATGGACGAGGATGATGATTTGGATCTTTGTCTGGACGATGTGCTGGACGGTGACCTGGACGAGGACTTTGATGATTCTGATGAAGATCTGTAAAGCCTGATGCGTAAAACAAAGCAAATTTCGGATGCAGCTTACATGCTGCCATAATATAGAAAGGGACGGTGCGACAAATGTTGGAGTTTAATACGTTTGATGCCATACAGATTGGACTGGCTTCGCCGGAAAAAATCCGGGAGTGGTCTAAAGGAGAAGTAAAGAAGCCGGAAACAATCAATTATCGCACACTGAAGCCGGAACGGGACGGACTTTTTTGCGAACGCATTTTCGGTCCTACAAAGGATTGGGAATGTCATTGCGGTAAGTATAAGAGAATCCGTTTTAAGGGGATTGTTTGTGACCGTTGCGGTGTTGAGGTTACACGGGCGAAGGTTCGCCGTGAAAGAATGGGGCACATTGAGCTTGCGGCACCTGTAAGCCATATTTGGTATTTTAAAGGTAGCCCGAGCCGTCTGGCACTGATGCTGAACATTTCCCCCAGTGAAGTGGAGAAGGTGCTGTATTTTGCAGCCTATATCGTCATTGATCCGGGTAAGGCAACAGAGCTGGAAAAAACACAGATTTTAACAGAAAAAGAATATAGAGAACTGCAGGAAAAATACGGGGATGCTTTCCGTGCCGCAATGGGTGCGGAAGCAATCCGCGAGCTTCTGGCAGAAATTGATCTGGAAGCTATGGCAAAAGAACTGCGTGAAGAGGTGGAGGAGTCGCAGGGACAGAAGAAAATCCGCCTTATCAAGCGTCTGGAGGTTGTGGAAGCCTTCCATGCTTCTGGCAACCGTCCCGAATGGATGATTCTGGAAGCTATTCCGGTTATTCCGCCGGAAATCCGTCCTTTGGTACAGCTGGACGGCGGCCGCTTTGCTACCTCCGACTTAAATGACCTGTACCGTCGCGTTATTAACAGAAACAACCGTCTGAAGAGACTTCTGGATTTGAACGCACCGGATATTATTGTGCGTAACGAAAAGAGAATGCTGCAGGAAGCCGTGGATGCACTCATCGACAACGGTCGCCGTGGCCGCCCTGTAACAGGCCCGGGCAACCGTGCACTGAAATCTCTTTCCGATATGCTCAAGGGTAAGCAGGGACGTTTCCGTCAGAATCTTCTCGGTAAGCGTGTTGACTATTCCGGCCGTAGTGTTATCGTTGTCGGTCCGGAGCTGAAGATTTATCAGTGCGGTCTGCCCAAGGAAATGGCACTGGAGCTTTTCAAGCCCTTTGTGATGAAAAAGCTTGTTATGGGTGGAATGGCACACAACATTAAGAGTGCTAAACGTATGGTAGAACGTGTTCGTCCCGAGGTTTGGGACGTTCTGGAGGACGTTATTAAAGAACATCCCGTTCTTTTAAACCGTGCTCCTACCCTGCATAGACTTGGTATTCAGGCATTTGAACCTGTACTTGTGGAGGGTCGTGCCTTAAAGCTTCACCCCCTCGTATGTTCTGCATTTAATGCGGACTTTGACGGTGACCAGATGGCGGTTCACGTACCTCTGTCTCCGGAGGCACAGAGTGAAGCCAGATTCCTGATGCTTTCCGCAAACAACCTCTTAAAGCCGCAGGATGGTAAGCCGGTTACCACACCTACGCAGGATATGGTTCTGGGTAGCTACTATCTTACGCTTATAAAGGAAGATGAACCGGGTGCAGGGAAGGCATTCTCCTCCTTTGAGGAAGCGAAGCTTGCATATAATCACGGCGTAATCGGTCTTCATGCACCGATTCGCGTTATGAACGAGAAAGAAATTGACGGCGAAAAGGTACGCGGTCTGATCGACACAACTGTGGGCAGAATTATTTTCAACGAAGATATTCCGCAGGACCTCGGCTTTGTAGACCGCACAAAACCGGAAAATGTACTTTTACTGGAAGTTGAATTTCTGGCAGGCAAAAGTGCACTTGGAAAAATTATTGATAAGTGCATAAAGGTACACGGCATCACGGAAACTGCCATTCTTTTGGATAAAATCAAGGCAATGGGATATAAATATTCCACAAAGGGTGCAATCACAATCAGCGTTTCCGATATGCGTGTGCCGGAAGAAAAGAAGAGTATTCTGGCAGAAGCACAGACGGCTGTAGATAAAATTGACGCCCAGTTCAGACGCGGTATTCTGACCGACGAAGAACGGTATTCCGGCGTTATCAAGACATGGGAAGGTGCTGTTTCAGATGTAACGGATGCACTCATGAAGGGTCTTGATAAGTACAACCCGATTTACATGATGGCAGATTCCGGTGCTCGCGGAAGCGTAAACCAGATTCGTCAGCTCGTTGGTATGCGTGGTCTTATGGCGGATACGCAGGGTCGTACCATTGAGGTTCCCATTCGTGCTAACTTCCGCGAAGGTCTGAATATTTTGGAATACTTCATTTCTACACACGGTGCCCGTAAGGGTCTTGCAGATACAGCTATCCGTACGGCTGACTCCGGTTACCTCACAAGACGTCTTGTTGACGTTAGCCAGGATGTTATTATCCGTGAAGAAGACTGCGGAACACACGAAGGCATTACCGTTTCTGCGATTCGCGAAGGAAACGCCGTTATCGAGCCGCTTTACGAAAGACTGGTGGGACGTGTACCCACAAAGGATGTTGTTCATCCGGAAACGGGCGAAGTGCTTGCAAAGGCCGGTACACTGATTTCGGAACCGGTTGCCCACGCCATTGAGGAAGCAGGTGTCGAAGAAGTAGAAATCCGCAGCGTACTGCACTGTCACGCAAAAATCGGTGTCTGTGCAAAATGCTACGGTGCAAACCTTGCAAGCGGCGATCTTGTAAACGTTGGTGAAGCGGTCGGTATTATTGCTGCTCAGTCCATCGGTGAACCGGGTACGCAGCTGACAATGAGAACGTTCCATACCGGCGGTGTTGCCGGCGGCGATATCACGCAAGGTCTTCCCCGTGTGGTTGAGCTTTTTGAAGCCAGAACGCCGAAGGGACTTGCCGTTCTTTCCGAAAATGGCGGTACGGTTCACATTGACGAAAGCAAAAAGAAACGCGAAATTACTATTACAGACGATAAAGAAGGTAACAGCCACACCTATTTGATTACCTATGGCTCCAAGCTGAAGGTAAACGAGGGTGACGAGGTAAAGCCCGGTACAGCATTGACGGAAGGCTCCTTAAATCCCCACGATTTGCTCCGCATCAGCGGTGCGGCAGCGGTACAGCAGTACATTATTCAGGAAGTACAGCGTGTGTACCGTCAACAGGGTGTTGATATTTCCGATAAGCACATCGAGGTTATCGTACGCCAGATGATGAAGAAGGTAAAGGTAAAAGAATCCGGTGACAGTAACTTCCTGATGGGCGCACTGGAAGACAGACTGGGCTTTGAGGAAATTTGTCGGAAGAAAGCGGAAGAGGGCAAGGTGGCGCCGGAATACGAAGACGTACTTCTGGGTATTACCAAGGCCTCGCTTGCAACCGATTCCTTCCTGTCCGCGGCTTCCTTCCAGGAAACCACCCGTGTCCTCACGGATGCGGCCATTAAGGGTAAGGTAGATCCGCTACTCGGTCTGAAGGAAAATGTTATCATCGGTAAGCTCATTCCGGCAGGTACGGGTATGACGAAATACAGAGATATCACTGTTGAACCGAAGAACGATAATCATTTATTTGACGGATTTGATGCAAATTTTCTTGACATACGGTAAAATTTGTGATATAATTCCCGATTGTATGGGAAAAATCCCATTTTTACCGTAAAAAACGTGCTTTATCTTTCTGCCGAACAGGCAAAAAGCAGAGGAGAAATCATGTTAGAAGAGTTAAAAACCGACAAAAAAATTGTTGGTTTCAAGCAATCACTGAAGGCCGTGAAGGCGGAGCAGGTAGTGAAAGCATTTGTGTCTATGGATGCGGATGTCCATGTCGCTACGCCGTTTGTTCACGCCTGTGAGGCACAGAATGTGCCGGTGGAATACTGCGAAAGCTGTAAAGTTTTAGGCGAAGCCTGCGGTATTGACGTGGGTGCGGCAGTGGCAGTATTGATGAAATGAATTTGCGGCGGCAGATAATCTGCCGCCCTATCCCCATGCTATGAAGCGGCAAGAGCCGTCTATTATAGAATTTATAGGTAAGGAGGTGCAAGAATGCCAACATTTAATCAGTTAGTCCGTAAGGGCAGAGAAACAAGTGTAACAAAGTCTACAGCTCCTGCACTTTTGAAGGGTCTGAACTCTCTGAAAAAGGAAATGACAAATCAGAATTCCCCCCAGAAGCGCGGTGTATGCACAGCTGTAAAGACAATGACACCGAAAAAGCCGAACTCCGCACTGCGTAAGATTGCAAGAGTACGTCTTTCCAACGGAATCGAAGTAACTTCCTACATTCCCGGTGAAGGCCACAACCTGCAGGAACATAGCGTTGTTCTTATCCGCGGCGGCAGAGTAAAGGACCTCCCTGGTGTACGTTATCACATCATCAGAGGTACACTGGATACAGCAGGCGTTGCAAAGCGTGAGCAGTCCAGAAGTAAGTACGGTGCCAAGAGACCCAAAAAGTAATACCGCCGGAGTGCGAAGGGAGGGACAGGATACCCTTCCGCGTGCGATGCGGTTTTTTCGGTAGCCTAAGCTACTTATAAAAACAAGCGTTGCACTGACAAAGCAAAGCTTTGAGTACCTGTGAATTCATAAAATTTAATGAAGGAGGGAAGTAAAGTGCCAAGAAGAGGTTTTATTGCAAAAAGAGATGTTTTGCCGGACC